>DLDC01000180.1 GCA_002480935.1 Prevotella sp. UBA7782
AGAGTCTCGCCGCAGCAGAAGATTACTTTCAGTCCGTTCTTCAGTGCCAGCTGAACTTTCTCTTTCAGTATCTCGGCTGTCTCATGATAGTATTGACGGCGCTCAGAGTGGCCCAGGATGACGTATTGCGCACCTGTGCTCTTCACCATCTCGGCCGAAACCTCGCCCGTGTAGGCACCCTTTTCCTTGTCAGCGCAGTTTTCTGCACCCAGAGCCACAACGTCTTGGTTGAGCACCTGAGCCACGCTGGCCAGATGGATGAACGGTGTACAGATAATCACACCGCAGTTTGGCTTGTCGGCAGCCAATGCTTCGTTAATCTCTTTTGCCAGTTTCACTCCGTCCTGCAGGTTCATGTTCATCTTCCAGTTGCCTGCTACGATTTTCTTTCTCATGTTGTTCTTATTTAAAAGTTGATAAATCTTGTTTTTCCTTTCTTTCTTCTTCAGCCACTTTGTCCATGCCCATGTGCGGTCGGCCAATACCAGCAGCAACAGCGGAACAAAGAACCACAGCATGGCATAGAGCGTCTTTCTGCGCATGTCCTGGGGCTGCAACTTGCCTATGCTGCTCCTTTCCAGGGGCGCGCTGAGCTCTTGCTGGCCCGGCAAGTTGTTATGGCTCCACTTGCCAATGATGGTTCCGCGCTTGAGCAACAGCAGTCCGGGGTTGCTCCTGATGATGGTTTGGAGCGTTGTCATGTCCATGGTGTAGAACGGATATTCGGCTCCTGTCAGCGCCCTCCACCGCTCTACGGCATCGTTGGTGCTTGCCGTGAGACCGAAGAAGTGGTAGCCATGCTCGGTGGCATATTCGTATATGCGGTCTACATCGCCGAAGTGGCTGTCGTCGGCATGCGTCAAGTCGGGCGAAATGAGCAGAAAGGTATAGCCCGGAGCGTTGAGCACCTTGCTGGTGATGTCGTTTTCGCCGTCCATGATGGAGAAGTCGTGTATCGGTGGCACGTAGCCTGCATCGGTGAGCACCGTCTTACTGTCTACGAAAGTCCATGTAGAGTCGGGATAGTTGTTCAGAGTGAACTCCTTCTCCACGCCGTTCTTCTTCAGTACAAACGTTGTTTCGTATTGCGGTTGCTTAGCTCCTTTGGGTATCTCCATGCCTTTCTGAATGTTGGCCCCTACGTGATAAGGCCTGAAATCGAACGGCGGAATGGTGTAAAGGCTATAGGCCGATGTGGCCAGGATGTACAGTATGGTGAAGTTGATGGCTATCCACTGGTTGGTGCGCGATATGAATCGCACCATGCTGAGTGGCGATGATGCTATGATGAAGGCGCAGGCAAAGAGCACCAGGTTCTTGATGAGCGTCTGTACGTTGGTCAGATAGACGGCATCGCCAAAGCATCCGCAGTCTTTAATGGGGTTGGTGGTGGCCAGCCAGATGGTTATGAGCGTCATAACTACCATAAAAGCCAGTGTGACGCGCGACACCAGGCGCCGCCTAATAGCGAAGAGAATGAAGATGCCCAGGCAAAACTCAAGCGCTGCCAGTGCCACGGCGGCCACCAGCAAGAGCCATTGCGGCACCATGCCCGACAGGTTGAGCGCCGTGAGATAGTCTTGCAGCTTGTATAGCGTGCCCATGGGGTCAACGGCTTTCACGTAGCCTGAGAACACCAGCACGGCACCCAGCACGAGCCTGAGCAGGTTGATGATGATGATTTTAAGCTGCTGCATCTTTCAGTCTGATAGCTCCAAAGACGGCATAATTGATGATATCCATATAGTTGGCGTCTATTCCCTCGCTCACAAGCGTTTGCCCTTGCAGGTCTTCCATCTCCTTGATACGCTGCAACTTGGTCAGTATGAAGTCGGTATAGCTGCTCACCCGCATCTGTCTCCATGCCTCGCCATAGTCGTGATTCTTCTTGAGCATCAGCTCATAGGCCTGCTTGCTGTATTCATCATATAACTTTAGGGCCTCCTCGTTATTCATGTCTATTGTCTTGGCAAAGCCTTTTCCCAGCTGTATGAGCCCGATGATGCCATAGTTGATGAGCCCTATGAACTCAGGACGTATGCCTTCGCCCACGAGCGAATGGCCCGATATTTCGAGCGTGCGTATGCGGTCGGCCTTGATGAGTAATTGGTCTGTCAGTGATGAGGGACGCAGAATGCGCCATGAAGGGCCATAGTCGTGCAGCTTTTTTACAAAGAGCGAGCGGCACTCTTCTATGGTTTCCTTAAACTGCTGTTGCGTCGTTATTTTGCTTTCTGGCATAATTGACTTTTCTGTTTGGTGCAAAGTTAATCATTTTCACCGATATTCCCAAGGCTTTAACGAAATTATACGTTATCCGGCCATGCTATTTGCACACCTTATATAATATAGGGCTTTTTGCCCGGCTTGCCATCCTATGGCCTCTGCCATGCCGCTTGGCGCCCAAGCAAGCATCTGCCGCGGGCCGTGAAAAGACGCTGCTAAGAGAGACATTGGGCGTGCTTGCCTAACAGATTGAACAAGAGCGAGTTGCAAAAACGGCCTTTTTACAAGGCGAAAGTGCCTATTTGGGCTTGCAAAAAGGCCTGTTTTGCATTGCAAGAAGGCCCTTTTTGGCTTTTCGCTCCGAGCATATTGCCAGACAACTTATAAAATCTTGAGAGCTATGGCGGCACAAGCCTCGGCGTCGGCCAGTGCATGGTGATGCCGGCTAAGGTCGAAACCGCATCGTGCGGCTATCACATCCAGTGTATGAGAGCCCTTTGGCCACACCCTGCGCGACTGTATGAGGGTGCAGAAGAAGGGGTAGTCGGGGTAGTCCATCTGATAACATCTGAACACTGCCTTGAGGCAACTCTCGTCAAAAGCCTTGTTGTGGGCCACCAGGGGCAACCCTTCTATGAGCGGCTCCACCTGCTTCCACACCTCGGGAAAGACGGGCGCGCCCTCTGTATCTTCGCGTGTCAGACCGTGAACGCGCGTACATATATAACTGTAATATTCAGGTTCGGGCTTAATGAGCGAGTAGAACCGGTCGGCTACTTGCCCGTTGCGCACCGTAACCACGCCCACCGAGCACACGCTGGTGCGATAGTTGTTGGCTGTCTCAAAGTCTATTGCAGCAAAATTATCCATCTTTCAAAGAGTCTTTTGCGTGCAAAGATAGTGATAATTTGTCGTAGTGCCATGACTGCCAGCCGTGTTTTGTCTCCTTGCGGTGTGTCTTGCCGCTGCATGAAGCGGCTTGCTTCTTGTGCCATTGTGCCCATTCGGGGCTTTTGCTCCAAGACTTCTTCGTGTAAAATCGGGCTATGGAACACCGAAGGCGGGGGCAAACGGGATGGTTGTAAAATCATGACAAAATCATAAACCCTTACATATGGCGCACAGACACGCTATTTGTTTCTGCAAACAAACGGGCTATCAGGCTGCTGTGCGCAACTTATTGATTTGCAACGAGTTTTGTTTTTAACAAAGAATGAGGGTTGGTAAGCCTGCCAAATGTTGACTAATATATGTTAAAAAGAAGTCCAATGTTTTTATCTATGATATTTTATTCTTAATTTTGCACACGGAAAACCCGATCGAGAAGTTTAGTTTTCGATGCAAGAACGTGTAATAAGCCACTATTATGCAGTGCACCAGTTCATTAAAGAGGTAAAGACAGTTTAGGTATAAATTATATTCAGACAAATAATAAAGTAGGTATGAGAAAAAAGACTTTCGTTTTAGTTGCAGCCGCTGTGGCTGTATTGCTAACGGGATGTGGTAAGAAGCAGCAATCGCTACCCACAAGCGATGCCTATCCGGTGATGACTATCGGGCAGCAGAATGCTTCGCTTAGCACCACTTATCCCGCAACTATCAGAGGTATTCAGGATGTAGACATTCGTCCGAAAGTGTCTGGTTTCATCACAAGCGTGCGTGTGCATGAGGGTCAGGCAGTGGCCAAGGGCCAGCTGCTCTTTACCATCGACGACGAGACATACCGTCAGGCAGTGCGTCAGGCCGAGGCTGCCGTAAGCGCGGCAAAGGCTCAGGTAACGCAAACCCGCGCCACGGTGAACTCTGCCCAGGCACAACTCAACACCGCGCACCTCACTTACACCAACAGCCAGAACCTTTATAAGAATAAGGTGATAGGCAGTTTCGAGCTTCAGTCGGCCCGCAACAGCTATCAGACGGCCGTTGCCAGTCTGGCTCAGGCACGCTCTGCAGTGGCTTCAGCCGTGGCTGCCGTGGCTCAGGCACAGGCTTCTTTGGCTTCGGCTAAGGAGAATCTGAGCTATTGCTTCGTAACAAGCCCGGCCAATGGCGTGGTGGGCAACATTCCTTATAAGGTAGGCGCGCTGGTAAGTCCGTCGTCTGCCGAGGCATTGACCACCGTTTCAAACATCAGCACCATGGAGGTGTTCTTCTCAATGACTGAGAAAGACGTGCTCAGCATGCAGCGCGCGGCAGGCAGCACTTCGGCTGCCATCAACGATTATCCCCCTGTTCAGCTGCAACTGACCGACGGTTCAACCTACGGCCACATGGGCAAGGTGGTGAAGGTTAGCGGTGTTATCGACTCTTCAACGGGTTCATACTCAGTCATTGCCCACTTCCCCAACCCCGAACATCTGCTTAAAAGCGGCGGAGCAGGCCAGATTGTGGTTGTTAAGAACGACAACAACTCTATCGTAATACCTCAGGATGCCACCACACAGGTGCAAGACAAGATATTCGTATATAAGGTAGACGGCTCAGGAAAGGTGCACTACACAGAGATAAAGGTTAACGACCAGAACGACGGCAAAACCTATATCGTGACCTCTGGCCTGCGCAAGGGCGAGCGCATCGTGACCAAGGGACTGGCTTCGCTCAGCGATGGAATGAAGATAAAGCCCGTTACCGAGGCTCAGTATGACGCCGCTATCAAGAAGGCACAGCAGCTGAGCGAGCAGCAGAACTCTGCCGGCGGCTTCGTCAAAGCGATGAAGAGCAAGTAAGCCGCGGCCATAATCATTTTCTGAAACAAAAAATCTAGGACAATGACATTTACCAATTTTATCAAACGACCGGTACTCTCCACCGTGATATCTATTATCTTGGTGCTGCTGGGTACTATCGGTCTGCTGTCGCTGCCTATTGAGCAATACCCTGATATAGCCCCGCCTACCATCATGGTGCAGGCTTCTTACACGGGTGCTGATGCCGAGACGGTGATGAAATCAGTTGCCGTGCCGTTGGAGGAAAGCATCAACGGTGTGGAAAACATGACATATATGACCTCACAGACCACCAACGATGGTATGTGTATGATTACTGTCTACTTCAAACAAGGCTCTAACGCCGACATGGCTGCCGTGAATGTGCAGAACAGAGTGTCGCAAGCGCAAGCCCTTCTGCCTGCCGAGGTAACCCAGGTGGGTGTTACGGTAACGAAGAGACAGACATCTAACGTCATTATGTATGCCCTTACGTCTGACGGACGATATGACGGACAGTTCGTAACCAACTATAACAACATCAACATCGTGCCGCTTCTGAAGCGTATCAACGGTGTGGGTGACGTGTCGAGCCCTTCAACGGCCAACTACTCTATGCGTATCTGGCTGAAGCCGGATAAGATGAAGGAGTATGGATTGATGCCTTCTGACATTGTCGGCGTGCTGGCTGAGCAGAACATTGAGGCCGCTCCGGGTAAGTTTGGTGAGAACAGCGACATGGCCTATGAGTACACCCTGCGTTACAAAGGCCGTCTGTCTACACCTCTGGAGTATGACAACATCATCCTGACAAGCAAGACAACGGGCGAGACGCTCAAGCTGCAGGATGTGGCAAAGATAGAGCTTGGCTCGCTGATGTATAACGTGAGCCTGGTTAACGACGGCGTGCCGGCCTGCATGGGTATGGTACAACAGATTGCCGGATCAAACGCTACGCAGATCGCAACCGACGTGAAGGCTGCCTTGGAGAATGCTCAGAAGACGATGCCACCAGGCATGAAGTACGTTGTTATGTATGATGTAACCGACTTCCTCTTCGCATCTATCGCCGAGGTAGTAAGGACTCTGTTCATCACACTGCTGCTTGTGTTCCTCGTGGTGTATGTGTTCTTGCAGGACTTACGGTCTACGCTCATCCCTATGATAGCCGTTCCGGTGGCCCTGATTGGTGCCTTCTTCTTCCTCTGGGTGTTTGGTTTCTCCATCAACTTGCTCACCCTGTCGGCCCTGTTGTTGGCTATTGCCATCGTGGTAGATGATGCCATCGTGGTGGTAGAAGCCGTCCATGCCAAGCTAGACCAAGGCTATGACAGTGCCCTTGTGGCCGCTATCGATGCCATGAACGAGATATCCGGCGCCATCATATCCATCACCTTGGTTATGGCTTCGGTGTTCATCCCTGTGTCATTCATAGGCGGTACGTCAGGTACATTCTATAGAGAGTTTGGCGTTACGATGGCTGTGTCCATCGTCATCTCGGCAGTCAACGCCCTTACTTTGTCGCCGGCACTCTGCGCTATGCTGCTCAAGCCGCACAAGGAAGAGGAGAATGCCAAGAACAAGACGTTCATCGCGCGTTTCCATGCCGGCTTTAACAGAGTGTTCGACACCACTCTTAACAAGTATAAAAAAGGTGTAGAGCATGTCTTCAATCACCGTCTCATCACGGCAGCTATCGTTGTTGTGGGCATCGTGGCACTTGTTATAGGCATGAAGTTCACCAACTCCGGCCTTGTGCCTGATGAGGATACGGGTACCATCTTCGTCACTGTGTCGGCTAACCCCGGTACTTCTCAAGAGCGTACCAAGCAGATTGTGGATGAGGTAGACAAGATGTTGGCCAACAATCCGGCCATCTTGCACCGCAATGCCATCATCGGTTACAACTTCATAGCAGGCCAAGGCTCTGACCAGGCCACCTTTATCATCAAGCTGAAACCCTTTGAGGAGCGTGCAGGAGGTCTCTTCGACCGCATCGGACGCGCCATCAAGGACGGCGACCCCATGGCTCTGCTGGTTAATCCCTATGAGCAGAACTCGGTGTTGGGCATGATATACAAGCAGACAGCATCCATCAAGGACGCACAGATACTGGCATTTGGTCCTCCTATGATTCCTGGTTTCTCCGTTCAGAACGGTGTCACCATGACCATGCAGGATAAGACCGGCGGCGACTTGAATAAGTTCTATAACATCACTAAGAACTTCCTCGCCGAGCTGAACAAGCGTCCTGAGGTGCAGCAGGCCATGACTTCTTACAACCCTAACTATCCTCAGTACATGGTGGATGTGGATGTTGCCAAGACCAAGCAGGCCGGCATATCGCCCAAGGTGGTTCTTTCGGTGCTGCAAGGCTATTATGGCGGTCTTTACGCATCCAACTTCAATGCTTACGGAAAGCTCTTCCGTGTGATGGTGCAAGGAGATGTAGCGAGCCGTATGACGCCCGAAGGACTGACCCGAATATACGTTCGCACGGCATCGGGTGAGATGGCTCCGGTGAGCGAGTTCGTTACTTTGCGCAAGGTGTTCGGCCCGTCTAACATCAACCGCTTCAACCTCTTCACGGCCATTAACGTGAGTGTGAACGCCAATGACGGCTACTCTTCAGGCCAGGTTATGAAGGCTATAGAGGAGGTTGCGCAGAAGAATCTGCCCGACGGATATGGCTATGAGTATTCAGGCTTGAGCCGTTCGGAGGCTGAGTCGAGCAACTCTACGGCCCTTATCTTCGCACTCTGTCTGGTTTTTGTGTACCTCATTCTGAGTGCACAGTATGAAAGTTACATCCTGCCTTTGGCTGTTGTGCTCTCCATACCGTTCGGTTTGGCCGGCGCCTTTGCCTTTACCAATCTCTTTGGGCACAATAACGACATCTACATGCAGATTTCTCT
>DLDC01000074.1:0-12230 GCA_002480935.1 Prevotella sp. UBA7782
ATGCAGAAGCGCTCGCTGTGGTCGTCGGGATTGGTGCGGCCCATGCCGATAAACTCATCCCATGTAATTCCCAGGCGCTGCGGATAGCCACCCATATACTTGCCAAAGAGCTGCTCGTCAAAGTAGTCGTGACCGGCAGGCACAGGTGTATGAACGGTGTAGAGCGAGCTTGCGCGCACCAGCTCCATAGCCTCATTGAAGCTCAGGCCGCTGTCTACATAGTCGCAAAGACGCTGCAGGTTGCACAGTGCGGCATGGCCTTCGTTGCAGTGATAGATGTCTTTCTTGATGCCAAGCTTCTTTAATGTGAGTATACCACCAATACCCAGAAGAATTTCTTGTTTGAGTCTGTTCTCCCAGTCGCCGCCATAAAGACTGTGTGTGATGGGCTTGTCGAATTCTGAGTTCATGTCGTTATCGGTGTCAAGCAGGTAGAGACTGATGCGGCCTACATTGACACGCCACACAAGAGCGTGCACCTGATAGTTGCAGTAAGGCACGTCTACCACCATCTGCTGACCGTCTTTGTCCAGCACTCTGTCTATAGGCAGGTTGTTGAAGTTCTGTGCCTCATACTTGGCAATCTGCTGCCCGTCTATAGAAAGGCTCTGTGTGAAGTAGCCATAACGATAGAGAAAGCCTACGGCACAGAGGTCTACATTAGAGTCGGAAGCCTCTTTCAGATAGTCGCCGGCAAGCATACCCAGACCGCCAGAGTATATTTTCAACACCTGGTTCAGACCATATTCCATTGAGAAATAAGCTACAGAGGGGCGCTTGGTGTCGGGTTTCTCAGACATATAATCCTTGAACTTCTTGTACACCTCTTTCACTTTCTTCATGATGGTGCGATCCTTTACAATCTCTTCCTTACGCTCATAGCTAAGTCTCTCCAGCAAGAGAACGGGGTTATGACCTACCTTTTCATAAAGGTTTTCATCAAGGCTCTTAAACATGTTGCGTGCCTCGTAGTTCCAAGCCCACCACATGTTGTGTGCCAACTCGTCCAGCGGAGCCAGTTCTTTGGGCAAGCTGGATTTTACATTAACCTCTTTCCACTGAGGCTCGTTTGCATAATCTGCTTTGATTTTCATTGTTCGAAATGATTTGTATATACTTATTTTCTATCCTTAGCATGACACAGAGCTACGTCGTAGGCCTGCTCATAATACTTAATGAACTTGCTCCATAGCGCCTTTGAGGCCAGCTTGGCAGCTGCATGGCGGCATTGTGTTGCCTTGCGCGCGGGCAGAGCAGCATAAGCCGATATGGCTTTGGCTATGCTGTGGGCGCAATCGGCAAAGTTGGAGTCGGTACGATGAATAACCTCCACGCCCTCTTCAAGCGTGCTGTAGCCCTCACCTGCCTTCATGCTGTTGGCCCAGATGCCGAACCCGGCCAAATCGGTTGTCACACAAGGCACGCTGAAGGCTGCTGCCTCAAGCGGTGTATAGCCCCATGGCTCGTAGTAGCTGGGGTAGACACACAGGTCGTTGCCCGTCATGAGGTCGTAATAAGGCATGTTGAAGATGCCGTCATCACCCGTAAGATAGGTGGGAACGAAGAACAGCTTAACCATATCGGAAGGATTATTCTGTATGCCCAAAGCATTCATCATGCCCATCACCTTGTCGTCATTCAGGTTATGCAGGTTGTGCGTGAGCCTTGGATTGGGCAGCGGTGTGGCTTGCTGCATAACCGACAGAAGCCTGGCGCTCAGGTCTTTGCGGGGGCCTTGTTCCCATCCGGGCACCTCTATAAATGCCAGCACAGGCTTGGTGAGCGATGTATCGTTGCGCAACTCGCTTACAGCCTGAATGAAAAGGTCTATTCCTTTATTTCTAAACTCGTAGCGGCCGCTGGTTGTTACTATCAGCGCATCCTGCATGTCAGAGCCCGTCAGGGCATTGGCCACCCGCAAGAACATCTGTCTGGCTGCCTTGCGCTTGCGCGTATAAGCAGCGCCACGCGGCACAAAGTCGTTGTCAAAGCCATTGGGCAAAACCACGTCGGGGGTCTTATCCAGCAACTGGGTGCACTCGCGAGCCGTAATGTCACTCACTGTGGTAAAGCAGTCGCAATGATGTGCCGCCTGCTTCTCCATGGAGTGCTTGCTCTGCATGTTCAGTTCGGCCGCCATCTGGTCGCCGTGATAGCCCTCAAAATAGTCATAAAGGGGCTTTCCGTTGCCTGCTATACTGCGGCCTATGCACGTGGCGTGGGTGGTAAACACAGTAGCCACCTGCGGACACTCGTGCCTCAGGTAGAGCACTGCTGCCCCACTCTGCCACTCATGTCCTTGAAAAATCACGTTGTCTTGGGCTTTTAGGTTATGCTTTACAAAGCTTTCTGCCACTCTTCCTGCCGCCCAAGCAAACAGAAGAGAGTCGTCATAGTCGCCGTAGGCATGCAGACTGTCTACGCCGAACCACTCCCACAGCTTGCCTTTCGCCTCATCTATATGTGGGCGAAGACTGTTGTAATCCACCAAAAGCGCTATAGGATTGCCCGGTACCAACCATCTGCCTGCACGAAAGTGCAGACCGTCTTTCTCGGCCTGCTTATGCCAAGAAGCCAACAGGCTTTCGTCTTCCTTGAAATAAGGGCTTTCATGACTCTGCCAACAATCAGGACCGATGAAAACAACATGNNGGCTCGCACATCGTTCTGGCCCTTGTAGATAATACGGTGTAAATGCCGCCTACCTTGTTGCACACTTCCCAACTCGACTCGAAAACATAGTTCGGAAACTGTTTAGTGCTCATAATGTTGATGTCTTTTCGTGCAAAGTTACGAAAATTAATAATAAATCCCAACTCTTCAACGTTATATTTTAGATTTAATAATAAAATAAGTTATGCAAATTTGCGCAAACAAGACGATGAGAAGAATGGCCCGAAGGGTGCTTTTAGGAGGTTTTGTAATGCTTTTCTCACTTTCGGCAAACGCCCAGAAGGCGGTTAACGACAGCATCTTCAAAGGGCATATCTATAATGCCGAGTATCAGGTTTGGATAGACATGGACTTCTACAACAGCACCGTCATGGTGCCGCGGTGGCAGATTTTCGGGGCTGTGCCGGGCTATCTGGGTGCCGTACGCGACACGCGGAAGTGGGTTTTCACTTCNNGGCATAAGGCCAACCTGGCCATCACCAACGACTATGGCAGCGAAGACCTTACGGCCACTCTCTCATACAACGGCGACGGCTCCTACACCTTTACACAGCAAGACGGCAGCACCATCAAGATAGTGGTGAACCGCAAATGGCTTAAGCTGCCCAAAAAACTGATATTCAAGAAGCAATAAGACCGAAACGTTGCCGCGTATAATTATGCAAGTAATACGGCAACATCGTTAACGCCATGCCAAAGTGCCCTTTTCGGCTTGTAAAAGCACCGTTCTTACAAGCCNNATTTAGCAAGGCGAAAAGGGCACTTTTGCGAAACCGTTTGCAAGGTTTTCATAACACACAACACATCAATGGGTTACGAAAACAGGCAGTTCATATTCATTAAGAGCGTCATAATGAATATTTATAGAGAGGTTCTTATCATCAGATAAAGACGCATTCGGAAGGCTATTGGGCATCAAGCCGAAAGTTGAAGAGGGCGTATGGCATGGATACATGACCGATGATGCACATCACTTTGAGGCCCATAGATGCAGAAGCCGGCCGAAACAGCATACACGCCTTGCCTGTTTACTTCGTTTATCTCTTTGATAAAACCAGGCTATAAGCCTTTCTTACCTCTTCGACGCCACCCCTTCAGAGGAGCGGGCGGCATGGGTTGAGCTCCGCATCTTATGCTTTGCGGAGCGTAATGACATTCACCTCAGGCCACGCTCCGAAGCGGAACGGCACCGTGCCACCCACTCCCAGCGACACATACAGCATAGAGCCGCCTTCGGTATACTTGCCTCCCCATTCGTTGTAGGTCCACTTCACAGGCGAGAAGTGCCCTATCTTGATTTGTCCGGCGTGGGTATGTCCGCTCAAGGTGAGCGCTATGTCGGTTTGATGCAGCACGCCTTTGCGCCAATGGGTGGGGTCATGGCTGAGCAATATCTTGAAAATGCCGTCGCGCAAGTCGCCCATGGCAAGGCCCAGATTGCCCTGACTGCGAAACGGAGGCTTGCTTATGTTCTCTACACCGATAAGGGCTATCTGCTCATCTTGTCCCGTCTGGGCATTGCGACGCGTGAGCATCACATGCTCGTTGAGCAACAGCCGCCACCCTATCTTGTGCTCCATATACTGCAAGATGTGCTGGTTGCGCTGCTGAAAGCGCAGCGAGTGGTCTTGACCATACTCGCAATAGTCGTGATTGCCCATCACTGAGAAGATGCCGTCAGGAGCATATAGCTTGGAGAGGTCGGCCAGAAAGGGTCGCACCTCATCGCCTCTGATGTTGACCAAATCGCCCGTAAAGACTATCAAGTCGGGGTGCTGGGCGTTTACCACGCTCACCAGCTTGCGTATAAAGCCCGGACTTTGCTTGAACGTACCGAGGTGCAAGTCGCTCAGCTGCAATACTCTGTAGCCGTTGAAAGCGGGCGGAAGCAAGGGCGATACACAGTCGGCATTGCGCACCACGATGCGCCTCCAGCCAAAGAAGAAGCCATAGGCAAACAAAGCAATCACCAAGAGGGGCGGAATGAGGGCCAGCCTGGCAGGCAAGAACGCCTGCAAGAGCAGGAAAAGAAGCTTGGGAAAGCCCACGCAAAGCGCCAACGAGGTGAACAATCGCCAGAATGTGTTATGGTAAACACCATAATATAAAAGGATGAGCGAGGCCACCATGGCTACCGTAGGCACAAACCACAGCACGCTAACCACTATCACCTGCAACGGCAAGACATATTTCACGAAGAGCAGCACGTCTGGGGCTACAATCAGCAAAGCTGACAAAAGGACGGTTAACAATAGCTGGTGTTTCATAATGTCAAATGCTTTTATTTAGCAAAATTACAANNAATCCTATATTAACTATTTTTTCGTATCTTAGCCACCGAAAACAATTAAAGTGCCATACATGAAACATATACCTAGCCTTCTGACCATACTGGGCTTGCTTTGCCTCACGCAGGCGGCCAAGGCGCAACACAATGTGGCAGACAGCGCCCGAACAGTTTTCAGCCCACAAGATGTGGTGGGTGAGAAGCGAATGAACAAAGGACTGGTAACTACCGCACTCGATGCGCTGAGCGGCCAGGCGGCCGGCGTTGCCATCACAACAGGCGACAGCCGAATGGCCATGCTGAGCAGTGTGCGCGTCAGAGGAACCACTTCTCTTACAGGAGGCAACGACCCTCTGGTCATCATAGACGGTGTTTACAGCGACCTGGCCACCCTGTCAGGCATCTATCCGGCCGACATAGAGAGCTTCACAATCCTTAAAGACGCCTCTGAGACAGCTCCTTACGGCACGCGCGGCGCATCGGGTGTCATACAGGTAAAGACCAAGAAGGGGCACGGCGGTAAGTTTCATATCGCGTACGACGGCAATGTGGGATTTGAAAGAGTAAGCAAAAACCTGGACATGCTAGACCGTAACGGCTATCTGCAAACGGCACGGCAGCTGGGATTATACGCCAATGACGGGGGCTACGACACCAATTTCCCGAAGGCCATCACACGTACAGGCTGGGTGCAAAACCACCATCTGGCCTTCAGCGGAGGGACTGAGCAGGGCAACTACCGCGCTTCGCTTGGCGTTATGCAACACAGCATGGTGGTGGTAAACAACTCTTCGGCCAACTTCGTGGCTAAGATGGACCTTTCGCAAAAAGCCTTCAACAATCTGCTAACCATCAACATGGGCGTATTCGGGTCGTCGCAGAGCAACAAATATCTCTTTGACGCGCAGCATCTGTTTTATTCTGCCGCGGCACAAAACCCAACCTACCCTGCCGGAAGAAACGCTCAAGGAGGCTGGGACCGTAATGGCGACGCCGAGCAGATAACATCACCGTTTGCCCTTTTGCAGCAAAAGAACAACGAACGGAGCCAGATTTTCAACACACACGCACAGATGCTCTTCAGCGTGAGCCGTGACATCACCCTCACGGCATTCGGCTCTTACTCGTACAACAACAACGAAAACGCGCAGTTCTGTCCCACTTGGGTATGGGCACAAGGGCAGGCCTGGCGCGGCACGCACAGGCAAGAGCAATGGCTGGGCAATGTCATGGCCGAGCTGAAGCACACTTGGCAGAGCGGACACAACCTGCACCTCACGGCTCTGAGCGAATATCAAATCACGCGAGAGAGGGGGTTCTGGACGTCGGTAAAAGGATTCTCAAACAACAACTTCGGCTATGACAACCTGGGAGGAGGGGCTATCTTCCCATACGGAACAACGGGTTCAGACTACGACAGTCCCAAACTGCTGTCTTTTTTGCTGGGTGCCAACTATGCTTACAAGGGCAAATATGAGCTGAAGGTGAACGTCAGAACCGACGGAAGTTCTATGGTGGCCAGCCAAAACAGGTGGGGTTTCTTCCCGTCAGTATCGGCCCAATGGAACATTGGAGAAGAATCTTTCATGAAAAAACAACGGTTGCTGTCGCGACTCATCATGCGCATGGGCTACGGACTGAGCGGAAATCTGGGCGGAATAGAAAGTTACAACTCGCTATATATGTTCATGCCTAACGGCACAGTGCCTTGGAACGGCATCTCGGCAGTGACTTTGGTGAACCCGCGAAACGTAAACCCGGACCTGAAATGGGAAACGAAAGGCACATATAATATAGGTGCCGACATGGGATTCTGGCACGACCGCATCATGCTAACGGCAGAATATTATTACTCTAAGACGTGGAACATGCTCTATCAGTATGATGTTCCGGTGCCACCTTTCACTTATAACAAGCTCTTAGCCAATCTTGGCAAGATGTCTAACCAAGGTTTGGAGTTGGGATTGGCCGTTACGCCCATCCAAAACAAGGATATGGAGCTGAACATCAACATGAACCTGACATTCCAGAAGAACAAGCTCATATCGCTGAACGGAAATTATAAAGGCACGGAAATGACGGCTTCAGACATCGTACCCATAGGCGGACTGATAGGAGCAGGGCTGCATGGCGAGAACAACAACATTGTTTATCAAATCATCGGGCAACCTCTTGGCGTGTTCTATCTGCCTCATTGCACAGGACTGAAGCAAAACAGCGACGGCTCTTACAGCTATGTGATAGCCGACTTGGACAAGAACGGAGAGACAAACATAGAGGATGGCGGCGACAGATACGTGGCCGGCCAGGCCACTCCCAAGTGGATGCTGGGCTCGAACATCAGCTTCAGATACAAAAACTTTGATGCGTCGGCGCAAATCAACGGGGCCTTCGGGCACAAAATATTCAACGGCACGTCGTTCTCGTATATGGATATGAGCATATTCCCCGACTATAACGTCATGAAAGACGCGCCCCGACATAACATCAAGGACCAAAGGGCCACCGATTTCTGGCTCGAAAAGGGCGACTACGTGAACATTGAATATCTCACAATGGGGTGGAACATTCCTGTAAACAGCGAGAGAAGCGTTATCTCGGCCATGCGACTGAGCCTCTCGGTAAACAATCTGGCCACCATAACAGCCTATCATGGTCTCACGCCAATGATAAACAGCAGTGTGGTTAACAACACTTTGGGCATCGACGACAAGCGCAGCTTTCCGCCTTACCGCTCATTCTGCTTCGGCGTGAGCATTAGTTTCTAATTCTTATCTAAACATTACCAAATGATGACATCCGCTCTCTTACACAACATAACCCACTGGCTGAGCAAGTTCTCCGCACTACTCATTGCCACAACCACGCTGTCGGCCTGTCTGAACGAGGACACACGCGACCGCCTGGGCAGCGACGAAACCTACGCCGATGCATCCAGTCTGATGCTGAACACGGTGGCTACACTCTACAATTACATTGGCGGCCACGAAGAAAGTCAAGGCTTGCAGGGCACCTACAACGGCGTTTACGACCTCAACACCTTCACAACCGACGAGGCTATGCTGCCCACCCGGGGCGGCGACTGGTATGACGGAGGATGGTGGCAAAGCCTGTATTTGCACACATGGAAGCCTCGCGACACGCCCTTCTACAACACTTGGTGCTATCTATATAAGGTCATCATGCTGTGCAACTCGTCATTGGAGACGCTCAAGGCGCATGAGTCGATGCTCACAACGGCCCAATACCAAGAGGCAACAGCCGAAGTTAGAGGACTAAGAGCTATGTATTACTTCTATGCCATGGACCTTTTTGGCAACATTCCGCTGGTAACAGATAGCCAAGCAAAGCCTTCTGACGTGGCGCAAGTGCCCCGCAGCCAAACCTTCAACTTTGTTTATGACGAGTTGAGAGACGTAGCTCCCTACCTGAATGAGGCGCACAGCAACCAACAAAACAATTATTACGGCCGCTTCACACGCCCCGTGGCTTACTTTCTGTTGGCCAAACTGGCTCTCAACGCCGAGATTTACAGCGATGATAACTGGACAGACGGACATCAGCCACAAGGCATTAGCATCATGCTGGAGGCCGACGGAAGGAAGCTAAACGCATGGCAAGCCTGCATTACATGGTGTGACAAGCTGAAAGAAGAGGGATATAAGCTGGCCAACGACTACGCTTCCAACTTCTCTATACACAACGAAACGAGCGAAGAGAACATCTTTATCATCCCGATGGATAAGTATCTGTACACCAATCAATATCAGTATCTCTTCAGAACACGCCATTATAAGCATGGCGGGGCATTGGGCATGGATGCCGAGAACGGCACCTGCGCCACCTTATCTGCCGTCGAAGCCTATGGCTATGGCACCGATTCGCTCGACAACCGCTATAGCATTAACTTCTCAAGCGACACGTTGCGCATAGACGGCAAGGTGGTTACGCTCGACGACGGCACGCCCCTCGTCTACGATCCGCTGGCCGTTCGGCTCGACTTAAAGAACTCTCCTAAGGAGAAAACGGCCGGAGCGAGAATGGCAAAGTATGAAACCGACCGCCAGGCTTTCTTGGATGGCAAGTTGCAAAGCAACGATATAGTGCTCTTCAGATATGCCGATGTAGTGCTGATGAGGGCGGAGGCAATGGCTCGCGACGGGCAAGATGCTGCTCCATATCTCAACGAGATAAGGGCAAGAGTGAATATGCCGGACCGCAAGGCCACACTAGACAACATACTGAAGGAACGATTGTTGGAGATGATGTGGGAAGGTTGGCGACGCAACGACCTCATTCGCTTTGGCTTGTTTCACAAAGCTTACGACCAAAGACCGCAACAAGCAAATGAGGAAAAGGGGTATACCACGGTCTTCCCCATACCCCAAAGGGTGCTCGACCTCAATCATCTGCTCAAGCAAAACCCTGGTTATCCCACGGAATAAGGGGCATAAAGCCACCCAGCACCTACATTGTTAATCTCTGTGCGGGTGCTGGTTGATGTCTGAAAGATGGCTAAACATCTATGGTAAGACCATCATAAGGAAAGCAGAAGCCTTTGGGCAAGCGCGCGTTGGCCTCATCGTGCAGCCCAATATCGTGTGCCATATGGATGAAATAGGTGCGCTTGGCCCCTACTCTTCTGGAAAACGCAATGGCATCGTCTACCAACTGATGTGAATGATGGGGCTTCTCAAATCTCAGAGCATTGACAACCAGCGTCTCTACACCATCCAAGTAAGACAATTCCTCATCATGAATGGTCTTCATATCGGTTACATAGGCCAGCTTGCCAAACCTATATCCCAAGATAGGAAGCTTGTCATGCATCACCTCGATGGGCATTACCTCGATGGAGCCTACCTTAAAAGACACATGCTTAGCTATGACATGAAGCGACAATTTGGGTACTCCGGGATATAAATGTTCTTCAAAACAGTAGGGCATAGTATGATGCAATCCCTGCGAAGTGTGCTCATCCGCATAGATATCTATGTCGCCCAACTTGCAGAGAGGGCGCAAATCGTCTATTCCACCCACATGATCGTAGTGTATATGGGTGAGTAATACGCCGTCTAACTTACGAAAGCTGAGGGGCAAAAACTGCTGCCTGAAGTCCGGGCCACAGTCTATCAAGATGCGGGTATCACCATTTTCCAACAGTGCAGAGGTGCGCAGCCTATGGTCGCGAGGGTCTTTGCTCTTGCAAACCCTGCACGAACAGCCTATGACAGGCACACCGCAAGATGTTCCGGTGCCTAAAAACGTGAGCCTCATCGGATGTTTACCTCCGGATAAATCGTAATGCCGAACCGTGTTTTCACGTCTTTCCGAATAGCATTGCACAAGTTTACCACGTCTTCGCCCTTTGCTCCGCCCAGATTAACCAGCACAAGAGCCTGCTTGTCATGCACTCCGGCCCTGCCAAGTGCCTTACCTTTCCACCCGCACTGGTCTATCATCCAGCCCGCCGGTATCTTTTCGTGGTCGGCATCTATGGTATAATGTGGCATGGCCGGGTATTTTTCAGCCAGCTGCTCATAGGTTTGGCGACTCACTATAGGGTTCATGAAGAAGCTGCCGGCGTTGCCTTGCACCTTAGGATCGGGCAACTTGGCATTGCGAATGTCGATAACCACCTGGCGCAGGTCGGCTGCCGAAGGGTTGGATATGCCCTTCTCAGCCAGCTTGGCGCGTATATTGCCATAATCAAGCCTTGGGCTGAAGGTATCAGAAAGCTGATATGTGACGTGCGTAACCAGATACTTGTTGCGCCACTCCTGCTTGAAGCGACTCTGGCGATAGGCATAATGGCACTCACTCTTGGGTATCAGACACACCTTTCCGGTGCTTATCTCCACCGCTTCTACCTCAACTATCAGGTCGCTTGCCTCTGCTCCGTAGGCTCCGATGTTCTGAACAGCACTGGCACCCACCTCACCCGGAATGATGGAAAGGTTTTCAGCGCCATACAAATTGTGGTTTACACAATAGTCAACCACATCATCCCACAGCACGCCAGAGCCACACTTGATTTGGCAATGGCCCAGGTCTTCTATGCCGGCAATGGCAGAGTGCACCACGATGCCCTTGAAATCGCCCGTCAGAAGCAGGTTGCTGCCGGAGCCAATGATAAGTAAATCGCTGTCAGAATGCCTGAGCTGCGATGCCACTTCCACCGCATCGGCAGTAGAAGAAAACTCTAAGAACCTGTCACACTTCGCTTCAACGCCAAACGTATTATGGCTCAGCAGACTATAGTTGAGGTATTCTTTCATAATCGGTATATGTATTCGTTAAAACGCGTTCAGCTTTTCAAGGCGCCACTTGCCACCTCTACGTTTAAAGATGAGCTGTGTCTCCAAACCGTTAGAGAGGCCCTTGAATGACAATATCTTGCGATTGCCGTCCTTATATTTCTGCCCGTAGAGGATGTTATACATCACAATGTTGGGTATTTCGGGCAAGAAGCCACTCCATTCAGAGGCTGCTATCTTCATGTTGATAATCTTAGTGTCCTCGCCATTAGGGTCAGGTCCGGAGTAAGGCAATGGGTCTTTCACCTTGCCAGCGCCTTGCGAAGCAAAGAACTTGGGCAAGAATTTAAGGAAAGAAGCATTCGGACTGTCAGAGAAACCTATGTTGTGAATGGCGCTAAGCATCCAATGACCGTTCTGATGGTCAAAGCAAAACTGCTCGACAGTGCCTTTATTAAGGAATATTCGTTCCACAACCACCGTGTCAATCTTCGTAGATTTGGCCGCCATCATCTGCTTAGGATCGTCGAAGATGAGCGTATAATAGCCTTGCCGTGAGAAGAAGTGGTCGGTTTTCCAATGGTTGCGTGCCATCATCACCGTTTTTCCGCCTGTTGTAACGGGCAATGGGAAGCGCACTCTGCTCTTTTGCAGCTTTCTGTTTGCTATGAAATTAAAGAAGAAATCGTCAAACAACTGGTCGGCAGCTTTAGGCATTGGCGTCTCTGCAATAATCTTTGTAACCGTGTCTGTGTCTGTTGAATCGGTCAAAACAGAGTCAGTTGCGGGCGTGTCTACAGCGGCTGCAGGCTTCTTGTCCGTGCATCCTGTAGCAAAAAACATCATCCCTATGCAAGAGAGCACAACTAAATAAACTAATTTTTTCATAAAACCCATGATCTCAAAAACTGTGGCAAAAGTACAATAATATTTCATAACTCGTTCATAAAAAGAAAAAAATCTTCACCCCTTTGGCCTTTTCTCAATTAATATACCTACCTTTGCACCAAATA
>DLDC01000074.1:12251-21709 GCA_002480935.1 Prevotella sp. UBA7782
TATGTTATTAGAGAAAATAGAATCTATGCTCAAGGAGGTCAGCAGTCTTACGGCCTCTAATGCCGAGGACATTGAGAAACTCCGCTTGAAATATCTTAGTAAGAAAGGTGAAATCAACGCCCTTATGGCAGATTTTCGCAATGTGGCAGCCGACCAGAAGAAGACCGTTGGCATCAAGATCAACGAACTAAAGCAAACAGCCATCAACAAGATTAACGAGCTTAAGGAGCAGGCAGAAGACGCTAAGGCCGAGAGCAACGATATAGATCTCACCCGCACACCCTATCCCATAGCCCTCGGAACACGCCATCCGCTCACCATAGTGAAGAACGAAATCATCGACATCTTCGCACGTATGGGCTTCACGCTCTATCAAGGTCCGGAGATAGACGATGACAAGCACGTCTTCACCATGCTGAACTTTGCGGCCGACCACCCTGCCCGCGACATGCAAGACACCTTCTTCATTGAGCAGAGCGACCCCAACGACGTGACCAAGAACGTGCTTCTCAGAAGTCATACCAGTGGCGATGAGGCTCACTACATGGAGTCGCATCAACCTCCCATCCGCGTTCTCTGCCCCGGAAGAGTGTATCGCAACGAGGCCATCAGCGCCCGTGCGCACTGCTTCTTCCACCAAGTAGAGGGTCTATATGTAGATAAGGGCGTGAGCTTCACCGACCTTAAGCAGGTGCTTCTCACCTTTGCGCGTGAGATGTTCGGCCCCGACACCAAGATAAGACTGCGTCCCAGCTACTTCCCCTTCACCGAGCCAAGTGCCGAAATGGACATTTCGTGCAACATCTGTGGCGGTAAAGGCTGTGGCTTCTGCAAGCATACAGGCTGGGTAGAGATACTGGGCTGCGGCATGGTAGACCCACACGACCTGGCTGCCTGCGGCATAGACCCTGACGTTTATACGGGTTACGCCTTCGGAATGGGTGTAGAACGCATCACCAACCTGAAGTATAGGGTGGCCGACCTACGCATGTTCTCTGAGAACGACACACGCTTCTTGCGTGAGTTTGAGTCGGCCTACTAACGTTATAGCCCTGCAAGAGCGCATTGGCAACCGCCTCTTGCTCAGCAAGCTAAGCGCTCATTATGCCTGCCGGGCATTCACTTCATAAGGCAAAAAACATATCCCCACTCAACGCTATCGTGCATAACGTTGGGTGGGGATTATTGTTTTCCGGCTCCGCCTACATCTTCCGGCAGAGCGGTCAGAGTGTTTTCTCACTGCCGGCAGCCTCATAGGCGTGGTAGATGCGCACCACATCGTCTATCGAAACGCCCAACAGCCGCATCTGCCTGAACACTTCCGGCAGCGTGCCATGGGCAAAAGCCTCGCGCCGGGCCTCGCGTATACGCTCGCAGGCGCCATAACTTACAAAATAGCCCAAGCCTCTTTTGTTGTATATGATGCCCTCGCGGGCCAACTGGTCGTATGCCTTCACGGCCGTATTGGCGTTCACGCCAAGGCGCACGGCATACTCTCTCACGCTGGGAATGCGACTCTCATCGGCATAGACATGGGCCAGAATCTCATCGCTCAGACGGTCGGCTATCTGCAAATATATTGCTTTATCGTTGTTAAAAGCCATGTATGCCCACTCCGCTTTATTTACCCGTGAGCTTAAGCCTACTGGTATCAATGTTGCCTGCGCCCGCAATATGCTGCGAAAGAGTCTTCAGATCGCCGCTCAGCGCTACGTTGCCGGAGCCCATAATGCTTATCGTGGCTTGGTTGCAGTCATTAAACGACAGGGCCACATTGCCACTTCCCATTATCGTAACATCTGTCTTGCCAACATGGGCCATGCCAGACTTCACGTCGCCGGCGCCTGCTATGGAGAAGCTTGCCGCGGAAGCGGAGATGCTCTTGGCCGTCATTTCGCCCGAACCGTGTGAAACAAAGCTGAAGCCTTGCTTGCATCTGAGGTTCTGCATATCCAGTTCGCCGGCGCCATCCATACTCACTTGGAGCGACTTATTGCATTCCACGTTCTTCAAGTCTACCTCGCCGCTGCCCGCGCACCGTATATCCAGCCCGTCAAGGTGCAGGTCGTTCATCGCCTTAAAGGAGCCCGAAGAGTTAATCAACAACTTATTCAGATCGGGAGCTGACACTATCACCTCTACGTCATCATCCCAGCCCTTGTCTCCGAACGTCAAAAAGCCGCGGCGTGTGCGCTGTTTTACGGGGCGCACATAAAGCACTCCGTTATCTGTTGTCACGCTAATCTTTTCGCGGTCATCAGGTTCTACTCTCAGCTTCACGCCCACATTGTCGGCCTGAGTGAAGCGTACGGTGCAGGGAACATCCACTTCTATTTGATTGAATTTGCCCACCTGAACGGCATAATCCTTGGGTTCTCCATTGCTCACGTTCTTTTCTATCTTGCAGCTGCTCATGGTTACCATAGCAGCCACAGCCATTACTAAACACGAAATGAATTTCATTGTCTTTCCTCCTACTTTGTTTGTTAATGTTAGTATATATATAAGGTATCGTTTTTCACCAGTTAAACCATTTGTTGCGTATCACTTCCAGACGCTTATATCGCTTGAAGGCGAACCAGAAGCAGAAAACTACGGCTGCCACAAGCAGCGTGATCACGGCTATTCGCATTGGCGTGGGATACATAACCACATGGTATTGGCGATCTTGAATCATCTTCAGAGCAAACAGCGAAGCGAAAGAAACAGCTGAGAAGAAGACCATTGACACTGCCTGCCAGAACAAAACGGAGAAGATGAAAGGGTGTTTGCGGAACAAACTGCCCGTGAGCAGGAAGCCGGCATGGACGAAAAGAATGATAAGAAACGAACCTATACCGGAAGGAATACCAATAAGTTCGGCTGTGTTAGCATCTATACAAAACTCTGTCAAGGCCAGTTCAGCCAAGTCGGAGTGCACAATGAGCATCAGAACAAACTGTGCCAGGTCGCCAGCTACGAAGCCCAAGAAGAAAGCAGCCATGCCGCCAAACGTCAGCACTACATATCTTGACAGAAACTTTTCGCCATTCGTGGCCGGGAGCATCAGGTTGTTGATGAGCGCCTGACGGCTTCGGATGTTGCTGAAGATGAACGATCCGCACACCATAAAGTATACCGCGAGTGCCAACTCGGCCACATTCGTAGCCTCGCTTGCCGTAGAAACGCCCAGCATCCAGCCAAAGAGCTGAGAGGAAACGGGGATAATCATGCCCGCTACAGCCACTCCGAGCAAGTAACTCTTGTTCATCACTAACTCAAGGCGCATCACCTTGCCTAATCTATTTATATCCATAACTATTTACTTGAATGTTTGATGTGATAACAAATCTATCCCTCTGTAAGGCCATGCCATTAGTTGCGCACTTTGCCCAGCGTCACGGCATTGAACAAAAGCTCCAGGTTGACGGCCGTTTCCGGTCCGTCCTTGCGGAAGGAAACCGTGGCATTGCCCTGAAGGGTGGGCTCTGAGTAGAGCACATCTGCGGCTTGTTGCTGCGATTTGAGGTAGTTGAAGGAATAAGTATCAGCTATTTCGCTCATGCTATGATTGAACAACACGCGGCCATTGTCGATGATAACCACGGCATCGAGCAACGTCTCAACGTCGTGTACCTGATGGGTTGAGATGACCAGCGTGCGACTTTCGTCCATCGCTCCGGCTATCACCTGCCTGAAAAGCTCCTTAGAGGGTATGTCCAGACCATTGGTAGGCTCATCCATCAACAGTATCTTCGTGCCCGTGGCTAGGGCAAAACTCATGTACACCTTCTTCTTCTGTCCCATCGAAAGTTGCTTCAGGTCGGGCTCCGAAGGCATCTCGAAGCGATCCAGACACTGCCTGAGCAACTGCTCGCTGAAGCGCGGGTAGAAG
This sequence comes from Prevotella sp. UBA7782, assembly GCA_002480935.1. The sequence continues at coordinate 16,126 of DLDC01000074.1, forward strand.
CAGGTCATCATGCGCACAAGCTCGCGAAACGACATGTTGGGTAGGTTATACTCCTCTGGCACGATGTATATGTCTTGCAACAACTCCGGCGTCCGGCACTTCATTTCGTGACCGTCTATTTGTATCTGTCCGTCTTGGGGTATGAGCAAGCCACTCATCAAGTATAGCAAAGTAGACTTGCCTGCGCCGTTCTTGCCCAATAAGCCGCATATCTGACCTTCGCCCAACGTCAGGTTGAGGCCATTGAATACCTGTTGCCTGCCTCCCCGGTAATGGTACTTTAAGTTCTTTACTTCTATCATCTCGCTTGTAATATTTGGGGTTTAAACATAGTGTACTACCATACTAGTACACCGCAAAGATAATATCCAGTGCTTAAAAAAGCAATAGAAATGGATGAAAAAATGCGTTTGGTGGCAAATATTTAACAATATGAAAGTCTTAGAGCCTTCTGTTTTACATCTGTTAACTATTTTACATCCTCGCTTTGTGCCATAGAAAGGTACTCGGAAGTGAATATTCTACTAACCTATAACCATGGGGGCAGAAGACCGGAACAACATAAAGGCAGAGAAAGACGATGCGAGCAGACGCGCATAACGGGCATTGATGGGTGCCGTAAGAGCGTTGAAAAAAAGTTTACTGTAAGTGTTTTTCTTTCCCACAATGGGCATTTTGCCTTTCAAAAAGCATGTTTTCGCATCGCAAAAAGCACTATTTGGTAAAGCAATAAGCATCTTTTTGCAACGCGAAAACAAGGGCTTAGCTATACGTTTGATGCTCAACGACTTATGAAAAGCATCTCGTCTGATAGCAAAAACCAACGATATAAGAAAATTGTTTACAACAATAGAGTGCCCTGACTAGGTTTTCTCATCATCAAAGCACTCAACTTAAGCCACTAAACGCCCCCACGCTGACGGCCGCCAGGGCATGAAAGCTGCTACCTGACAAGGTGCTTCTTGAGCCAAACCATGTGCCCATACTCCGTAGCTTCGCTCGTCCAATGCTCGTTGATGGGGGTGATGAGGCTCTCCTTGGGACACTTGAGCGTGTTCCATACGGCATAGCTCGTGGTGGGAGGGCAGGCATTGTCATTATATCCCCACGTCATGTAGACGGGACAGGTGATATGCCGCGCGAAGTTAACCACGTCATAGTAAGCCAACGTCTTGATATTGCCAGGCGTGAGCACCCCTCTCATCTTGTTGAAGTGGGGATAGCCGCCTGTGCGGCCGGGCTCTACGTAGGCTGCCATGTCACTTAAGGCGGGATGATTGACGATGCACTGGGTGACGCGAGGGTCTAGTCCGGCTGCCACGATAGACAGCGCCCCACCCTGACTGCCTCCTTGCACGGCGAGATTCTTGCCATCCCACTGTGGCAATGAGGTGAGAAGATCAAGGCAGCGCACCAGTCCCAGATAGACGTGACGCATATAATAGCGGTCGCGGTTGTCTATTCCACTCTCCAGATAGCCCGTGCCACTGCCGTTGAAGGCGCGGCTCACGTCGTTGAACACCGACTGCGGCAGGCGCGGATCGAGACCATGTATTTCTGTTTCAAGCCGGATGAAGCCGTTCTCGGCATAATACTTATGCCGAAGGGGCTCCTTGATGGTCTTGATGCCGGCTCCGGGAGGACATAAAACGGCCGGGCAACTGCCCTTCTTGGCATTCTTGGGGAAGAACAAGTAGCCGTAAAGAGAATAGTGTTGGTCTATCTTCAGCTTGATGAGATAGCAGTCTATCTTGTCGGTTGTATATTCCTTGGCCGGCTCTTGCGTGTAGCTGAGCTCTTGCTGCTGCCGCATCTCACTGATGCTATTCTGCCAGAAAGAGGTGAAATCGGCTGGTTCTTGCGTCCAAGGACGTATCTTATCTACCGAGAAGCCCACCTTGACATGATGCATATAGGTGGTGCTGTCTACAGTAACGCTCAGTCTGAGATCGCGAAAGCCAGGCGTGGTGCGTGTGCCCATATCTATCTTGGCCCGTCCGTTCTTCAGTTTCACGCTGCCATGGTGGTCGGCATCCAGCATGTCATTGGCTATGGAGTATTTCACAACACCATCACGTGGAATGCCATACTTATAGAATTCCACCTCTACGATGGCTTTCTCACCCGTTTTATAGAGCCAGTCGGCGTGGTCGGGCACCGTAACAAAGAGGTAATCGCTGCGGTAGGGATAGTTTTCGGCATGGATTTGAGCCCATGACAAAAACAAAAGGAGTAATAAAAATACGCGTTGTTTCATGTTTGATGGTTTTAATAGATTTGCTAATAGTTGTTTGTTAAGCGCTCTTAGGGAGCAGTTGCAAGGGCCAGGGGGCCATAACAAACCCACCTGACGGGCACGTCGGATGGCAAAAGCCACATGCCGACATGCCCAAGCAAGCTGGTTAGGGGTGCTTACATATCCTCGGCAAAGAGCGGATCCTCCGGCATGACCATCACAGGCTTTTGTTCTGAGGCCTTGAGAATGTTGTCAGGAACGTATTTCTTGTTCACTACCAGACGGAACATATACTCATTAAACCACCGGTTGGTCATGATGAGACAGCCGTTCTGCCCATAGCTTGAACCCCAACTATTCTCTACCTTCCACTTCACGGGGTTGCCCTGGTCGTCTAAATCAACGGCGGTGAGCGTCATGGCATGGGTGCTGCCCGAGTCGAAAGTGCTGATACGGTCGGCTTTATTCATGGGGAAAGTGGTGCCGAAGAGTGAGGCATAGTCGTAGTTCTGCGTGTCCAGATAGCCTCGTTTGCGGTCCAACTGCTTGCCTACGTCATAGCTTGAATACATCTTGGCGCTGTCTTTGAGCGACGCGATGGCCATCTTGGCAATGTCTTCCATGGGCAAATTGATGTATTTCCAGTTATGCCCGTCGTATGTATGACGGTCATACTCCACCTCATAAGTCTTATAATAGGGTCTGCGAGGGTCGTTCATAGCCATGATGAAGGTGCCGTTGAGCTGGCCACCCACACATTCTTGATAGAATTCTTTAGGGGTATAGGTCTTTGGTTTGCCCACCGGCTTGCCGTTCTTATCATGAAAAGCGTAGGTAAACTGCTTGACTGGCGTGCCCAAGGTGAGGGCCAACATGCGGTAGATGGTTGAGAGCATCTGGGTCTTTCGAGTCTGTATGGCCTCTTTCGACTTCTTTTGCAGCACCATGTTGCGCAGTTCAAGTCCATACTCACGCAGCTTGGATGACACGAGGCGCGCCATGCGCGAGGTGTTATCAGCCGAATAGGTCTCGGGCATCACCTCCATGGGCACAAGACCATACTTCTCTGACAGGTCGGCAACGCCACAGAAAGTGCCTCCGTCGTTGATGGGCGACTTGAAGAAGAAGCGCATTCGCTCGCTGTCCATAGGCTCCTTGGCATTGTCTATAACGCCTTGCAACATGAGATTGGCCTTCTCCAGTTGGTCGTAAAAGAAGAGATAGGCCTGCGAAAATTCTACCCTGAGCGAGTCTTTGTGCGCCCGGGCAAAGTTGGCTCTCAGCACATTGAGGCCGGAGAAGAGCCAGCAGCGCCCCGAACTCTTCTGGTTATGGATGCTCTGCTTGGGCGTCTCTACGCTGAAGTAGGTGTCTATCGAGCCTTGGTTGGCATAGTTTTGGGCCAGGTCGTCGATGGAGTTGGTGGCTATGGCATTGGCTAATGCCTTGGAAGAGGGTGTGGCCTGACACTCGGTCTCCATCTGCTTGAGCATCTTACTGCTGATGCCTCCGCCGGGAGTTTGCGCGTTTGCAGGCAGAGCCAGCAAGACTGAGAAAAACAAGATAGCTTTAGGTGTGTTCATTGATGATGATTTTTTGATTTTATATATTTGGCTTCAAAAATACAATATTTTTCTTATATATACAAAGTAGGGCGTTTTCAAAAGTAGAAAACCGCATTAAATTAATGTTAAATACTATATAGGGAGTATATATGATGTTTATTTTTTACTTATCTTTGACGCGAAATATCAACAACTTAATAAGTAATAACATCATGAAAATCGGTATTCCAAAAGAAATCAAGGACAATGAGAACCGCGTGGGCATGACTCCTGCGGGCGTTGCTGAGTTGAAAAAGCACGGACACACCGTGTATGTGCAACACACGGCAGGTGAGAACAGCGGCTTTAAAGACGAGGATTATGTGAAGGTAGGGGCTGAAATACTTCCCGACATCAAGGATGTGTATGCTCAGGCTGACATGATTGTGAAGGTAAAGGAGCCTATTGAGCCGGAATATGACCTTGTAAGGAAAGACCAACTGCTCTTTACTTACTTCCACTTTGCATGTGACAAGCCTCTCACGGAGGCCATGATCAAGGGCGGGGCCGTGTGCCTGGCTTACGAAACCGTGCAGAAGGCTGACCGGTCATTGCCATTGCTGGTGCCTATGAGCGAGGTGGCAGGACGCATGGCAGCTCTCAACGGGGCCTACTATCTGCAAAAAACCAAAGGCGGAAAGGGCAAACTGGTGAGCGGTGTGCCCGGTGTGAAGCCTACAAAGGTGCTCGTGCTGGGCGGAGGTACCGTAGGAGAGGCTGCCGCACGCATGGCTGCAGGTATGGGAGCTGACGTTATCATCGCCGACATATCACTGCCCAGGCTCAGACAACTGGAGATGGAGCTGCCCGCAAACGTGCATGCGCTCTACTCTAGCGAGCATAACATAGTGAAAGAACTGCCTGACGTAGACATCGTGATAGGCTCTGTGCTGGTGCCGGGAGATAAAACTCCGCACCTGATTACGCGCGACATGCTGAAGATAATGGAGAAAGGCACGGTGCTGGTGGATGTTGCCATCGACCAGGGAGGCTGTTTCGAAACATCACATCCCACTTCTCACACTCATCCTGTATATGAAGTAGACGGAATAGTGCATTATTGCGTAGCCAATATACCGGGTGCGGTGCCTTACACATCTACTATGGCTCTCACAAACGCTACATTGAGGTATGCCGTAGCATTGGCTGACAAAGGCTGGGAAAAGGCTTGCAAGGAAGACGAAAGCCTGTATAAGGGACTGAACATCGTGAAAGGCGACGTTACTTATAAGGCTGTGGCTGACGTGTGGGGCCTGCCTTATAAGCCTGTAAAGCTCTGAATGAAATCTGAAACAACAGACGTGACATAACAAAAACGAATGGACAATGCTCATAAAGGAGCTTGCCCATTCGTTTTATTTTATTCTTTTGACCCAAGAAATCGGGCTCTCAGGAAGGCAAAAGGCTATATTTGCTTAAATGTCAACGCATTGCCGTTGGTGTTTTTTCCTATAGATATGTTTGCGCCTGCACTCACCTCGCCACTCAGAATGAGCTCACACAAGCCGTCTTCTATGTACGTTTGAATGGCTCTCTTCAGCGGACGGGCACCAAACTGCACGTCATAGCCTTTCGAAGCGACGAATTCCTTGGCCTTATCCGTGATGGCGAGATGGTAGCCAAGAGCCTCTACACGCTTGAAAAGACCTCTCAGTTCAATGTCTATGATGCGTTTGATAGCCTCAAGATCTAGTTGGTCGAAGGTGATAATCTCATCAAGACGGTTCAAGAACTCAGGAGCAAA
>DLDC01000123.1:0-2512 GCA_002480935.1 Prevotella sp. UBA7782
CTTCGACTATAAAAAGCAGTATGACAACGGACAGCGCGGCGGCGAACCCGACGAGCTGGTGTTTATTATCTATAAGGCTAAGAACGCCATGAATGCCCAACTGGCTGCCATGACGGAGCAACAGCGCAAGCAATTTCAGTCTATGCTCATGAAATACTTCTCCTTTACGCCTGCCAACGCAAAGAAGATGGCCGACCGCATAGATGCTGATATCTACCCGGATGCCATGCAGAAGCTCATGGAACTGCGCCAGCGCTTCTTGAGCGACTCGTCTATTCGCGACCGGGCTGCCTATACCTTCAAGAGTCTGGACAAGCTTTTGAAAGACAGAGAGGTGCCCAACACCATAGCAGAAGAAATAAAGTGACCAAAATGATATTATAGCGTAAAGCACCGGCTACGGCTCTTTGCGCAACAAGAAAAGGGGATGCGGCGTGCTGCCACATCCCCTTTGAGTTAATGATTATTCGTAAGTCTTGGCCTGCATGTCGCCCTTCAGCACGCTCAAAGCATTGAGGGCAAGAGCCAGCATCTCGTTCTCGCCGGGATAAACATATATGGGTGCCATAAAGGCTATGCGCTTCTTGAGGCTTGATATGATGTAGGCCGAGCGCGCCAACCCACCCGTTAGCAATATGGCATCGGGGTTGCCGCACAGCACGGCGCCCTCGCTTGCTATGGCTTTGGCTATGTGCCATACCATGGCGTCTACTATTTCTTTTGCGTGATGGTCGCCATGCTGTATGCGCTTTTCTATTTCCCGCATGTCGTTGGTGCCAAGAAGGGCTATCAGCCCGCTTCTTCCGGAAATGGTGCGTAGCAGCTCTTCTTCGGTGTATTGGCCACTGTAGCAGAGCCTGATGAGGTCGGCCACGGGCAAGCTGCCCGATCTTTCGGGAGAGAAAGGCCCCTCGCCGTCTAGCGCGTTGTTGGCATCGATGGCCCGTCCGTGCTGATGGGCGGCAATGGATATGCCCCCTCCCAAATGGCATATTATGAGGTTGAGATGCTCGTAGGTAGTGCCGTGCTCGCGCGCAAAGCGCCGGGCAATGGCTTTCTGGTTGAGTGCGTGCCATATACAAATGCGGTGCAGAGGCGGCAAACCGCACACATGAGCTTCGGGCGAAAGCTCATCTACCGAGCCGGGATCGGCAACAAAACAGGGGCAGTTGCCGTATTCGTGAGCTATCTCGTAGGCTATGAGGCAGCCCAAGTCGCAGGCATGCTTGTGCTTGGCATTGCGTGTGTCGGCCAGCATCTTCTCGTTGATGGCATAGACGCCGCCCTCTACGGGCTTGGCCAGCCCTCCACGGCCCATGACGGCATCGAAATGAAGAGGCACGCCGTGGCGTTTTACCTCTTCGATAACAAGATTTTTGCGGAAAGTATATTGGTCGATGAAGTCGCCGAAGCCGCTAAGCTCCTCGCGCGTGTGCGTGATGTCGCTGACAAAGATGGGCTTCTCGTTGGCATAAACGGCTACTTTGGTAGACGTAGAGCCAGGGTTGATGACTAGTATGTTCATGCTATTGAGGTTTTGTTCTCGTCATGAAACGACTGCAGCAGGGCCAGCTCAACACTATATAGCTTGCTCTCGGGCGTGTCGCCGCGCGATGACAGCGCGACGGGCACGGCCGTCCCTTGCAGCAAACTGGCCATGCGTGCCTGTGCAAAGAGTGTGAGCGTTTTGTGAAAAAGGTTGCCTGACTCGATGTCGGGCATGATAACGGCATCGGCATCGCCTTGTATGGGAGAGTGAATGCCCTTGAGCTGCATGGCAGTAAGTGAGCATGAGGTCTTTAAATCGAGCGGACCGTCGATGATACATTGTCCGAAAAAGCCTTCGGATGCCTTTTCCTTGACGAGCGAATAGTCTTTCAAGAAGGGAAAGTGGCGCTCGTCGTTCTTCTCAGTGCAGTGAATGAGGGCCACGCGCGGCTCTTTGATGCCTGCCGCATGGCACAGGCGCACCACGTAACCCACCTGAGCAAGTCGCTGTTCGGTGTTGGGGAAGGGTATGACAGCGGCGTCTGAGAAGAAGAGCAGCTTAGGGTAGTTGGGCAGCTCGGCCACGCTGATGTGCGTCATCACACTGCCTTGTGGCAACAGACCGTGCTCTTTGTTGAGCAAGGCGCGCAGTAGCACGTCGGTGTTGAGATGACCTTTCATGAGCGCGTCGGCTTCGCCGCGGCGTGCGCAGGCCACGGCTGCGTCGGCAGCCGATGCGTCGTCGGCAGCATCTATCATGCGAATGTGGTCTAGATAAGGTGACAAAGGCTTATAGGCTGCGGCCTCTTTGCAACTGCCCACAAGGGTTACATCTGCTATGCCGGCCTCCATGATGAGCTGTACGGCGCGCAAGGTGTTCTCATTAGCCGCGTTTACCACCGCCACACGCTTTTTGTAACGCTGCTTAGCCAGTAATTGGCGTAGCTCGTTAAAATGATTCATGTTATTCATAGTAGTTGTATGTTTAAGTGTTTTATATGCTCAAAGGTAGGTATTAATTTTG
>DLDC01000123.1:2549-2862 GCA_002480935.1 Prevotella sp. UBA7782
TTTCACAACCTTACTGTTGCCAGTCGTTGAGGCTGCACCGCCTTTCTACTTTGGTTTCGGTGGCTTTGGGAAGGAATGTAAAGAAGTTGATGTTTGTTATTCTTTCCACCTCATCCACGCTGTTGATGTAGTCGCCCATGGGCCTGTTGCCATCGGCATTGCGGTATATAAAGCCTATGGCTGCCGTGTCTGGCGACGTGCGGAGCACTACCTTGAAGAAGGCTTCGGGCACCGTAACGCCGTTGCCAATGTGGCTGTGCGCGCTTCTGTAGAGTATAGGGCCGCACACAATGTATAGCTTTCCGTAGATGTT
>DLDC01000001.1:0-5452 GCA_002480935.1 Prevotella sp. UBA7782
GGTTCAAGTATCACTTTAAGCCAAGGATAACGCGCCTTGAAGTCCTTCAGCAAGCTTATCAGCAGCTGTGTGTTATAGCCCTTGCGCGTCATGAGGTGGCCGCCTCCGAAGTTCACCCACCTCACCTGCGGCAGCCAATGAGCAAACTTCTGCTCAAAATGGGCGAGCGTCCGACCAAACTGTTCNNCGGCCCCGCTCTCGCAATGGCAGTGGCAGTGCAGCCCCTGTATGTCGGCCGGCAATGTGCCAGGCAACTTATCTGCCGTCACGCCGAACCGCGTTCCGGGCGCGCACGGGTTATATAATAAGGTCTCAATCTCCGAATATTCAGGATTTACGCGCAGCCCCAGCGAGAGATCCGGGTTGGCATTGAGCGCCCTCTCATGCAGCCGCTCGTATTGCGACAGGCTGTTGAAGGTGAGGTGCGACGAGCATTTGGCTATCTCGTCTATCTCATCCGGCGTGTAGGCAGGCGAGTATGTATGCGTGGGAGCGCCGAAGAGCTCGTTGCCCATGCGTGCCTCGAAGAGCGAACTGGCCGTGGTGGCGTTGATGTATGGCCTGAACAGCCTGAACGTTTTCCACAAAGCATAAGCCTTGAAGGCCAGTATAATCTCTATTCCGGCCTCTTGGGCCACGCTTTTTATCAGGCTCAGATTGCCTCGCAGGAGCTCTTCTTCGAGCACGTACGTGGGCTTGTGTATCTCCTGGAATGTTAGTTTGTTTGCTTTCATAGGTGCAAATATACTTATTTTCGTGCAATGTGCGCATGACAAACATCATGTTTTTGCATTTTTCCGAATGATAACATTGCATGTTTCATATTTATTTCATACATTTGCACGTGAAAAGAAAACAGACATGAAGCTTGTTATACTGACGAAATCCACATTCTTTGTGGAGGAAGACAAAATACTTGCTGCGCTCTTTGATGAGGGTATGGAGATGCTGCACATATCAAAACCAGGCAGCAGCCCTATCTTTTCCGAGCGTCTTCTATCCCTCCTGCCGGAGGAGTATTATAAGAAAATCGTTGTGCATGACCATTTTTATCTGAAGAACGAGTTCGGACTGGCCGGCATACACCTCGACTCTGACGCGACGCCCGTGCCCGACGGCTATCGCGGAAAGGTGAGCCGCACATGCACAGACCTCGATAAGCTGCGCGAGATGAAGCGCAACTCACAATACGTTTTCCTTAGAAACATCTTCGACAGCGTGAGCGACAAGGAGCAAAAAGGCTCTTTCACGACCGAGCAACTGCTGGAGGCATCGCGCAAGGGCCTTATAGACAAGAAGGTGTATGCCATGGGCGGCATCACGCTAGACAACGTCAGGCTGGTGCGCGACATGGGCTTCGGCGGCGTGGTGGTGTGCGGCGACCTGTGGAATCAGTTCGACATACACAACGAGGTAGACTACAAGCAGATCATTCAGCGTTTCAATATGTTCAGAAAAGCTGTGCAATAGTGCAGCCGGCATAGATATAAGACAACAGACATCACATCATATCAATTCATAATAACTCCAAAGAACAATGAGTGAAGATAACTCTTTTTTGGTATTCTCCGGCACTAAGACGAGATACCTGGCAGAACGTATCTGCAAAAGTTTGGGTTGTCCGCTGGGCAATCTTCTCGTTACGAGATTCTCAGACGGCGAGTTTGCCGTATCGTATGAGGAATCCATACGTGGCAAGGCCGTGTTTCTCGTGCAAAGCACATTCCCTAATTCAGACAACCTCATGGAGCTTCTGCTCATGATAGACGCTGCCAAGCGTGCTTCTGCAAGCCACATCATTGCCGTAATACCTTACTTTGGTTGGGCAAGACAAGACCGCAAGGACAAGCCGCGTGTGTCTATCGGCGCCAAACTCGTTGCCGACCTGCTCAGCGTGGCAGGCATCGACCGTGTGATAACGATGGACTTGCATGCCGATCAGATACAGGGCTTCTTCGATGTGCCTGTAGATCACCTCTATGCCAGCGGCGTTATACTGCCTTACTTGCAGAACCTGCACCTCAAAGACCTGGTCATCGCCTCACCTGACGTGGGCGGTTCGAAGCGTGCCAACACCTATGCCAAGTATCTGGGATGCCCGCTCGTGCTGTGCAACAAGACACGCGCAAGGGCCAACGTGGTGGAGAGTATGCAGATTATTGGTGACGTGAAGGATAAGAACGTGGTTATCATAGACGATATGGTGGACACGGCCGGAACGATAACCAAGGCTGCCGACATCATGAAGAAGGCCGGAGCCAAGAGCGTAAGGGCCTGCGCAAGCCACTGCGTGATGAGTGGTCCGGCCAGCGACAGGGTACAGGCAAGCTCTCTCGAGGAGATTGTCTTCACCGATTCTATTCCTTATACGCACCGCTGCGATAAGGTTAAGCAGCTCTCTGTGGCCGATATGTTCGCCGAAACCATTCGTCGTGTGGTGAACAACGAGAGCATCTCGTCACAGTATCTGGTTTAATAAGTTGTCTGACTACCCTCGTAGTCACATCCATAAAGGCAAGAGCCGCATTCCTGATGTTAGGGATGCGGCTCTCGTCGTAATGGTCATGCCTTTGTCTTCGGGCCGTGAGCATCAGCCCGCTTGACCTTATCCGTCAGGCAGCCGGTGCCTTACAGGCAGGTGAAGGCCAGGTAGAAGAGATGCGCGGCGATGCCTGCGCACAGCCCTCCGATGGTGTGTGAGAGGATGGCTTTGGAGGTTAGCTCGCGATAACCGATGGAGTCGAGCATGGCGGTATGGGTGCTCAGGAAGCCGCTCCAGCACATGCCCATGGCTGTGAACACGGCTATGGCGTTGCCGTCTATCCACCCCGCGCGCACAAAGTTGGGCACCAGACCGAGCGCCGCGCCCACAGCTCCGAGCGCAGTGATGGGGAATGCCACCTGATGAGCATCAGAGAAGCCGAACAAGAAGTGCAGCGCGCCGTTCAGATGGTCGGCCAGCGCGGGCAGCAGCTCAATGCCCTCATAGGCCTGACCCGTGTAGGTGCCATGCTCGCCAGGGCCGAACGTGAGCACCATCACAAAGGTGGAAATGATGAGAACGCCCGGAATGATAGACATACCTACATCTACTCCCGACTTGCCACCGTCTAGCAGGGCATTGAGAATGCGCAGAAAGAGGCTCTTCTCCTCACGGTGCAACGGGCGCACGGGCATGTCCTTGAACATCTGCGAGCTGAGGGCGTCCTCGTCACGATACTGAGGATAGCTCTTCAGAACCAGCCTCTGCATGAGCCGGGTAGACACGATGCAGCCCGCGCAGGCACCCAGCAGTCCGACGACAGCTGCCGTCATATAGCCCTGCCCTATCATAAACACGATGACGATGAGCCCCATGCCGAAGGCCGTTCCAAAGTTGGTGAGCGATATATACTGGTATTTCTTGAAGTAACTGCTGAACTTTTTATCCTTGGCCAGCGTGATGATGGCCGGGTTATCGCTCAGAAACGTGAGCACAGCACCCAGTGAAGCCACGCCCGGCAGGTGGAAGATGGGGCGCATGAGTGGCCTGAGCAGCTTCTCGATGAGGTCTACCACGCCAAACTCAGCGAATATCTTGCCCAGCGCTCCCGTCAGAACGCAGATGGACATGAGGTAGAAACAGGTGTTGAGCAGCAGGTCGTGGGCCGTGTGCATGATGGTGTTGAGCATGGCTGACACGCCCATCACACTGCCTATGTAACCGAACAACACGCCTATAATGGCCAGACACATCACGCCTCCCGGTATGCGTCTCCACATGTTCATGACCATATCCTTGCCATAAACACATCTCTTTGATGGGTTAACTTTCATAGATTTAAGGTTGAAAAGAACAATTATTCATTGGCTTCACGCCTATTGATGGCAGCCATGAGGTCCTTGGGCCTGCCCGGACTGCTCTTCTTCAGGCAACAAAGATAGTGTTTTTTTGTAAAGAACAACATCTTTCACGTAATTTTTTTCCCCTTCTTTTTTTTCCTGAAAGGGCATATAAAAACCGCTCCCCACCCTCTCACAACCTTCCGAATGGCGGAAAGCAGGAGAGAATGGGGAGCAGACTATTATTATATAAGGTATATCTTATTCAGCCTTCTTGGTCTTCGTGGCCAGGATAAAGTATAATATCAGGGCGATGTAAGCCACTAATGAGAGCAGCTCAGAGAGGTGATTGTCCCACCAACTGCTGTAGTCAACCTCAAAGCCACCAAACTTCAGCAGCGCGCTCACCACGCCCATGAGGGCTCCACCGGCTATAAATCCGCTGGCAAGCAGCGTACCCTTGTCACCGCGCGCCTTGTTTACGGCAGCGTCCTTAGACCGTGTGGTGACATACCAGTTGATAGCTCCGCCCACAAGAAGCGGAGTGTTGAGCTGAATGGGGATGAACATGCCCAGGGCAAAGGCCAGTGCCGGCACCTTGCAACGGTCGAGGATAAGCGCGATGACAGCTCCTATGCCATAGAGAATCCATGGTGCTCCCTGTCCGCTCATCAGGGGTTTGATGACTGCTGCCATGGCATGTGCCTGCGGTGCAGCCAGTTTGTCGGAGTCGAAACCGTAGGTCTTGTTCAGCACAATCATCACTCCGGCCACCGTAGCTGCCGAGATGATGGTGCCCACAAACTTAAAAGTCTCTTGCTTGGCGGGTGTCGTGCCGAGCCAGTAACCTATCTTCAAGTCAGTGATGAAGCTGCCAGCCATCGACAGGGCGGTGCATACCACGGCGCCCATGAGCAGTGCCGCGAGCATACCCGCATTGCCTTTAAGGCCCACAGCCACCATAACCACGGAGGCAAGTATGAGGGTCATGAGCGTCATACCCGACACAGGGTTAGAGCCAACAATGGCTATGGCGTTGGCAGCTACCGTAGTAAAGAGGAAAGCAATGATGGCTACGAGCAGTATAGCGACCACGGCGTGCAGCAAATTGAAGTCCATCACGCCCAAATAGAAGAACGCGAAGATGATGAGAAGGGTGGAAATAGAGCCTATGGCGATGATTTTGAAAGAGATGTCGCGCTGTGTGCGTATCACCTCATCGGCCGAAGCGCCCTTTCCGCGCAGCTCTTTCGAGGCTAGCGACACGGCACTGCGAATGATGCCCCAGCTCTTGATGATGCCCAGGATGCCGGCCATGGCGATGCCGCCAATGCCGATGGAACGGGCATAACTGGTGAATATCTGCTCAGGCGACATGCTTCCCACGGTCTGTGTGATGGTAGGATCCCACTGATTGAGCACCGTATCGGGGAAGATAAGGGCCATGCCCGGCACAATGAGCCACCACACTGCGAGCGAGCCCAGGCAGATAACGAAGGCATATCTCAGGCCTATGATATAGCCTAAGCCCAGCACTGCGGCACCCGTATTGATGCTGAAGAACAGCTTGGCCTTGTCTGCCAGCACCTGACCCACACCCAGTATGCGGCTCGTAACGTTCTCGTTCCAC
>DLDC01000001.1:5458-7795 GCA_002480935.1 Prevotella sp. UBA7782
CAACGATAAAGTCATACAGACCACCTATGAGGCCGGCAATAAGCAATGGCTTGGCCTGCGAGCCACCTTTCTCGCCCGAAACCAGCACTTGCGTGGTGGCAGTAGCCTCCGGGAAGGGGTATTTGCCATGTTGATCCTTCACGAAATACTTTCTGAAGGGTATCAGAAACAAGATGCCCAGGATGCCGCCTAGCGCGGATGCGATGAACACCTTGAGGAATCCGGCCTGCAGATTGAGCATATAGATGGCCGGAAGCACAAAGATGGCACCTGCCACTACGGCACCTGAGCAGGCACCAATGCTCTGAATGATGACGTTCTCGCCCAAGGCGTTCTTGCGATGTGTGGCCGTAGACACACCTATAGCGATGATGGCGATAGGTATGGCGGCCTCAAACACCTGGCCAACCTTCAGTCCCAGGTAGGCGGCAGCGGCCGAAAAGAGCACAGCCATGAGTATTCCCCACGTCACCGACCATGGTGTGACCTCCGGATAAACGCGCTTGGGGCTCATCACCGGCTCATACTCCTCGCCCGGCTTCAGCTCTCTAAAGGCGTTGTCGGGCAGTTCGATTTGCTTGTTTTCTTTGTTTTCCATTATAAAAGTTGAGTTATTTTGATGCAAAATTACAACTATTTGTCATTATTTGCAAATAAAGACTGGCATAATATGGCCTTTTGGCATGAAAAGTATGTAACTTTGCAATCATGAAAGAAATAGAACCCATTGCTTTTTTCCGCTCGCCCCTCACGTCAAAGTTTGGTGTTCCGCGTCAGAGCGGCCTGGCCCCGAGGCTCAGAGGACGTATAGTCTTTGAGCCGAAATACCGTAACGCCGACGCGCTGCGAGGCTTGGAAGACTTTGACTATGTGTGGCTGATATGGGGATTCAGCCATGCCGTGAGGCATAAAGGCGGCGCAAACGAGCCCAACAGCTTTGTGCCCACGGTTCGTCCACCCCGTCTTGGCGGCAACCAACACGTGGGCGTGTTTGCCTCACGCAGCCCTTTCAGGCCCAACGGCCTGGGACTTTCGTCAGTAAGAATAGTGGGAATAGAGGGTACCGACATTGTTGTGGCAGGGGCCGACCTGATGGATGGCACACCTATATATGATGTGAAGCCCTATCTGCGCGAGGCCGACAGCCACGCCGATGCTCGTTCAGGCTTTACCGATACCCATCCCTGGCATACGCTCAAGGTGGATTTGCCTGCGTCATTAAGTCAGAAGCTCACTGCGCAAGAGGCCTCGGCGCTCATCGATGTGCTGGCGCAAGACCCCCGGCCACAATATCAGCAAGACGAAAACAGGGTGTACGGAATGGCTTACAGCCATTATAACGTAAGGTTCAGAGTGAGTGGCGGCACGCTCTATGTGGTGTCTATAGAGTCTGAATAGGTTATTGCTCGATAGACTCCACCTTGGGCTTGCTCACCTGAGGCGCGGCCGGTGCCGAGCTGCTTGCCCCGTTCTCCGTGCCCGTAGTGCCGCTTGCGCCATTCTCCTCAGTGCTCGACTGCTCCTCCGTCTGGTCGGATGCCGGCCCGGCCTGCCTGCTTCCGCCACTGCGGTGCTTCCTTATGCTGTTCATAAGACGAGCCGCCTTCTCGTTCTCCTCCTTATCTATAGAGTCTTTAGAGAGCGTATCGCTCGACGTGGTGTCTACAGGTATAACGGGCTTCACCACCAAATTAGAGTCTGGTTCTATCTGTGTGCGGAAGTAATCGGGGTCGTTGCGATGGGCGAAATAATACATAATGCCGAAGGCAACGAGAAAAACAGTGCCTATAGCGATGAATATCTTCATGCCACGGCTCAGCTCCGGCTCGCCCGAAGCCTGACCTTGGTTAAGCTGTTTGCCGCAATAGGGGCATCTTGTTGCGTCATCTTCTATCTCGTTATGGCAATAAGGACACTTCATCTTTGCTTCTTTTTTTACCCGACAAAGGTACATGAAAAAATCGGTAAAGCGAAGTAAAACGTCTAAAAAAGCGCGCCAGGGCATAAAAAAAGGCCGTGTGCCTTTTTGTAAGCACACAGCCTCTGATAGTATAGCCTATTAATTTCTGAACACAAGTCCGTCGCCAAAGCAGTCGATGATGATGGGTTTGTCTCTCTTCACCTTCTCGGCGAGCAGCGATTTGCTCAAGTCGTTGAGCACATAACGCTGTATGGCCCTCTTCACAGGGCGTGCGCCGAACTCCGGATCGTAGCCCACGTGGGCCAGATAGTCTACAGCCTGCGGTGTCCATTGCAGGTCGAAGCCTTGCTGAGCCAGCATCTTCTTGGTGCGGCCTAGCTGCAGCTCCACCACGCCTGCTATCTGCTTCTCCGTAT
>DLDC01000001.1:7838-8153 GCA_002480935.1 Prevotella sp. UBA7782
GAACTCAGGACGGATGGTCTTCTTGAGCATCTCCATCACCTTAGCCTTGGTATCGGCTATCACCTGGTTGCGGTTGGCGTCGGTGATATGCTCAAACTGCTGCTGTATGAACTGGCTGCCAAGGTTAGACGTCATGATGATAATGGTGTTCTTGAAGTTCACCGTACGTCCCTTGTTGTCAGTAAGTCGGCCATCGTCGAGCACTTGCAGCAGGATATTGAACACATCGGGGTGGGCTTTCTCTATCTCATCAAAGAGAACCACGCTGTAAGGTTTGCGCCTTACGGCCTCGGTGAGCTGTCCGCCCTCGTCGTA
>DLDC01000200.1:0-7756 GCA_002480935.1 Prevotella sp. UBA7782
GCGCCGATGGCAGCACAGGCTTCAAAGAGGGCAGCAGTCTTCTGCTTGATGACCTGATAATACACATCTTCCGACATATCATCACGCTGTATGTTAGACAACTGCAATATCTCGCCGTCAGAGAGCGTACGCCCCAGGTTGGCAAGATAGCGCACGATGCGCTCAGAATGGGTAAACGAAACATGCAGCAAGGCCGTAGACAGGATGTAGTCGCCCACAAGCACGGCCACCTTATTGTCATAGGCAGCGTTCACCGAGGCTTGTCCGCGGCGCTCGGCACTCTCATCCACCACGTCGTCGTGCACCAGTGAGGCCGTATGCAGCAGCTCCAGACCCACTGCGGCGTGCTGTGTTACGTCAGTTACCGTGCCATAGTTCTTGGCCAGAAGCAGTATGAGCATGGGCCTCATTCGCTTTCCGGCGCGCTGGCGTATATGCTTCAACGCCTGTTCCAGCAATCCGTTCTCATGCGAAAGCGAATCGTTGAAAATGTCAATAAATGCTGACAGTTCTACTGTTATAGGGCTTTTGATAACTGATAGATAATCCATGCCTGCTTAAATTTTGATACAAAATTAATGAAATTATCCCGTATTGTAACAAAAAATTAGTACTTTTACAGTGTTAAAGAGCAATAATTATGTCAAAACTGATACTTATAGACGCTTATGCATTGATATTCCGCTCTTATTATGCGTTTATCCGTGCACCGAGAATAAATTCAAAAGGGCTCAACACATCGGCCATCATGGGATTTTGCAACACCCTGCACGAGGTGTTGGAGAAGGAAAAACCCACACACATTGGCGTGGCCTTCGATCATGGCAAGACCTTCAGACACGAGGCCTACCCGCCCTATAAGGCGCAAAGAGAGGAAACACCAGAAGACATTAAGCGGGCCGTGCCCTACATCAAGCAGATACTTGAGGCTTGCCGAATACCTGTATACCAGGCCGACGGCTTCGAGGCCGACGACGTGATAGGCACGCTGGCCACACGGGCCGGACAAGAAGGCATAACAACCTATATGCTTACGCCCGACAAAGACTATGGCCAGCTCATCTCAGACAACGTCTATATGTATCGGCCAAGGCATGGCGGAGGATATGACAAGATAGGTGTTGAGGAGATAGAGAGCAAGTATGGCATAGCATCTCCCCATCAGGTCATCGACCTTCTGGCACTTATGGGCGACTCGGCCGACAATTATCCGGGCTGTCCGGGCGTAGGTGAGAAGACGGCCGTGAAGCTTATCAACGCCTATGGGTCGGTAGACGGATTGCTGCAACACAGCGACGAGCTGAAAGGAAAGATGAAGGAGAAGGTGCAGGGTGCCGCCGACGACATCAAGATGGCCTACTACCTGGCCACCATACGCACAGACGTGCCCATCCATCCCTCATGGGATGAGATGAAGGTTGAGCAACCTGACGAGCAGAAACTCAGACAGGTGTTCGGCGAACTGGAATTTAAGACGCTCGCCGACCGATGGCTTAACAAAACAGAAAAGAAGCCTGCAAAAGCCCAAACAGAGCTCGATTTATTTGCAGAAAACACGAACAAGAGTGCGGAAGAGCCAAAAATCGAGCATTTTGAGAGCCTTAAAACCACTCCACATAAATATCATCTCATTGAAAATGAGGAGGATGCAAGGTCTGTTTGTGACTTTTTAAGGACAAAAAAAATTCTCAGTCTAGACACAGAAACCACTTCTACCAACGCCATAGAGGCCGAATTGGTGGGTATGAGCTTTGCTGTGACCGAAAACGAAGCCTATTATGTAGCCGTAAAACCCAATCGTGAAGAAGCCTTAAAAATGGTAAACATATTCAAACCATTATATGAAGACCCCGAAATAGTAAAGGTTGGGCAAAACATCAAGTACGATTACGAGGTGTTGCACCATTACGGCGTAGAGATAAAAGGGCAGATGTTCGACACCATGATAGCCCACTATCTCATCAATCCCGAACTGCATCACGGCATGGACTACATGGCCGAGACGCTGCTAAACTATCAGACGGTGCACATAGAAGAACTCATCGGGCCCAAAGGACGCAACCAAAAGAACATGCGCGACCTTGATGCCAAAGACATATACGAGTATGCTTGCGAGGATGCCGACGTAACCTTAAAGTTGAAGAACGTGCTTGAGCCCAAGCTGAAAGAGGTGGGTGCCGAGAAGCTTTTCTATGATATAGAGATGCCTTTGGTGGTTGTGCTGGCCGATATGGAGCTTACGGGCGTTCGACTGGACACTGACGCGCTGCAAGAAACATCCAAGCTGTTCAGCGAGAGAATGCATGTGTACGAGCAACGAATATATAAGGAGGCCGGCGAAACGTTCAACATATCCAGCCCTAAGCAGGTGGGCGACATCTTGTTCGGCAAGATGCAACTCATGGAGAAGCCCAAAAAGACACGCACCGGACAGTATGTCACCTCTGAAGAGGTGCTCCTTCAGCTCAAAAACAAGGCCCCCATCGTGTCTGACATTCTGGATTACAGAGGCATGAAGAAGCTTCTGAGCACCTATATAGATGCGCTTCCAAAACTCATCAATCCCGAAACGCATCACATACACACCTCTTTCAATCAGGCACTTACAGCAACTGGCAGGCTATCTAGCTCTGATCCCAACCTGCAAAACATACCGGTGCGCACCGACGATGGCAAAGAAATACGCAAATGCTTCATACCTGAGCCGGGTTGTTTGTTCTTTTCGGCCGACTATTCGCAGATAGAACTGCGCATTATGGCACATCTTTCGGGCGACGAGAAGATGATAGAGGCCTTCAAGGAGGGCCTAGACATTCACCGGGCTACGGCATCCAAGATATGGAAAGAGCCTATGGAGGAGGTTACCGACGCCCAACG
Organism: Prevotella sp. UBA7782; assembly: GCA_002480935.1. Next base: position 2,878 of record DLDC01000200.1, read on the forward strand.
CAAAAAGGCAAAGCAAGCCAACTTTGGCATTATATATGGCATAACGACTTACGGACTGGCGCAGCGCATGGACATTTCGAATGGTGAGGCGCGCTCATTGATAGCCGATTACTTCAACACCTTCCCCAAAGTGAAGGCCTATATGGAGCAGTCTATCGAGCGGGCACGGCAGAAAGGCTATGCCGAAACCATCTTCGGCCGTCGCCGTTACCTGCCCGACATACACTCAAAGAACGGCACCGTGAGGGGATTTGCAGAGCGCAACGCCATCAACGCGCCCATTCAGGGCTCGGAAGCCGACATCATCAAGGTGGCCATGGTGCGTATATGGAGGCGCTTCAAGGCCGAGGGCATACGCTCAAAAATGATACTTCAGGTGCACGACGAGCTCAACTTCAGCGTCTATCCCGATGAGAAGGAGCGCGTAGAGCACATCGTTTTAGAGGAGATGCAGGGTGCCTGCAAGCTCAAGGTGCCCTTGCTGGCCGACGCAGGATGGGGTAACAACTGGCTCGAGGCACATTAACAACAACGCCATGAGGTACATATCCAGTCATAACTGTCATGTCATGACACTGTGCAAAAGACTGATTTTTTTCATCTTTTTGTCGCAGTTGCTGCTCGCATGTAGTCATAACAGGCACAACAACAGCACGTTAAGGAGCATGTATTACTGGCAGACAACGTTCAACATAAACGATTCGGTCACGCAAAAGTTTCTGCGCGAGCATCGCGTCAGCCGACTCTACGTGCGCTTCTTCGACGTGGTGATGCGGCAGGATGAGCCCATGCCCAACGCAACCATCAGCTTTAAGCATCCTGTAGACGGGCACTTTGACATCGTGCCGGTGGTGTTTATCACCAACGATGTGATGCAACATCCGCGCCAGGGACTGGCCGACAAGGTGCTGAAGCGCATCGTGCAGATGTGCCAAACACATGACATAGGCCCTATAAAAGAGGTACAGATAGACTGCGACTGGACGCTTTCTACGCGCCAAACATACTATAGCTTCTTGCAAGAGTTGCATGACCTGACGGCCAGACACGGCATCAGGCTGTCTACCACCATCCGTTTTCATCAGCTGTCGCACCCTGCCCCACCCGTAGACTGCGGCGTGCTGATGATATATAACACCGGAGAGATAAGCGATTATAACGAACATCACCCCATATTAGACATGCGCAGCGTAGACAAATACCTGCCTTATCTGAGCCAATACCCGCTACGTCTGAGCGCTGCCTACCCTATTTTCAGCTGGAAAGTGCTGTTTAGGGCACACCAGTTCATAGGTATCGTGCACAGCAAAGACGAATATCCCATCGTTGCGGGCGACGAAATAGTGACGCGAAGCGTGCAGACAGAACAGCTTTTCGAGGCACATCAAACCATAGAGAGGCTTCGGCCGGATGCCAACAACGAGGTGATATTATACGATTTACAACCCCAAAACATCATAAAATATAAATACAAGGATTATGAAAAAGTGTTTAATCATTAGCTTTGTGCTAGCCCTGAGCTGCAAGGCACAAGCTTGCGGGCCTGAGATTCATACGCACAACCAATATCTTTTCAGCGTAGAAGAACCCTACGACGGCTCATCTGCCGTAGATGGAAAGCGATTCGATGCCTTTTGGAAGCAATATACCAAGGGCAAAGTAAGCTCTTACAACGACTGGACCGACGGCAAAGAGGCCTCTGAAATCATCATGCAGACAGCCCAACAACGCAAGGATTGGGAGATGGTTACGTACTTGAAGTGGCTCAACAGCTATCTTAGCTTGTCTAATGACTACAATAATTCGTGGGACTATCCCACCAAAGAGCAAATCAATGAGAGGGAGAAGAACAAGCAGGCACTGCTATACGCCGCGCTGAAATACCGCGGAAAGCGCCTCAAACCACAGTTTGACTTGCTCGTAATGCGTGCCAATATGCTCCTTGACCGCAGCAAACAGAACGTCTACTATTGGACTCAGGTAGGCTCAAAGTTGCCCGCCAGCCCATATAAAGACATGATGGAGAACATCTATGCACGTGCTTTGCTGCGCACAGGACACGTGAATGAGGCTCTGGAAATATACGCCAAGCAAGGCGACATGACCAGTCTGAAGTGGTATGTAAGAAGCTATCGCAACCTGGCAGGCATACAAACAATATACAAGCGCAACCCCAACAGCCGCCTGCTGCCCTATCTTGTGCAAGACTTTGTGAACAATGCGCAAGAAACGCAGGACGTTTACACCCGCTCTTTGACCTATACTCCCGATGCCGATAAGGTACAATGGAAAGACAGCGACTACGTTGACGCCATACAAACCGTAGGTCGCAAGCCCGTATATGAAAAGGATATGCTTGGCTTCATAGCCTTTGCCAAGACCGTGGTGAGCAGTGGCAACAGCCAGACACCATGCCTCTGGCAGTCGGCCATCGGTGCTTTGCAGTATCTGCTGGGCCAATATGGCGAGGCAAAAGCAACGCTTGCAGAAGCCGGCAACATGCAGGGCACACAACGAATGAAGGACAACGCGCGCGTGCTCAAGCTGCTCAACTCTATCGAAACTGAGCCCTGGAGCGACAACTTCAGCCGTTATGCTGCGCAAGAAATGCAGTGGCTCGGCACGAAATACCTGCAAGAGTCGGCCAGCTACAGGCAAGCAGACGACTATAACCAAGGCTCTCACTATTATGACGTGCTAGACCGAGTGGCTTACAACGCCCTATATAAGAGGCTGCAAAGAGAAGGTAAGCCCTTCGAGGCATTGGCTCTGATGGCTTATATGGACGAGCAATACCCCCGTTACGAGTATTATACGGGCAAGAAAAGCCACACCATAAGGTACAACGAAGAATGGAAAGGATGGGAAACAAGGGCAGACTGGAGCGGTGAATACTTCACACAACTCGACGAAATGCCCGCCGACAGCATCAGCCTGTATTACAATTGGCTGCAAAGCACGAAGAACGACGATGCTCTCTCAGCCTTTCTTAAGGCCGGAAGCTATCGAGATGCCCAGTATTTCAATGATGTCATCGGCACAAAATACATGGCTGAGGGTCGGTTTAGGGATGCTATACCCTTCTTGGAAAAAGTTCCTGCCACCTATTATAATACCACCAACACCTGCAACTACATGGCCATGCGCGATTATCACAAGCCCATGTGGTTCGGAAAACAGCGGCTCACGGATGCACAACAGACGATGAATGTACTCGAAACCGTGCAGACGAACCCCCGATTAGACTTCTGTCGCGAAATCGTAGAGCTGAAAACGCAGCGCATGCTCACCAGTAACAGCGACACGGCAGATGCTCTTGGCTACAAGATAGCCACCATGTTATATCAGGCAAGCTATGAAGGCGACTGCTGGTGGCTCACTCATTACCTCTGGAGTTGCACCGATACGGTTCGTCCGAAGGAGCATGACTTCATAGCAGATGCCATCACTCTGCTGCAAAGAAACACGCTGACAGAAGACAAAGACTTGAGATTCAAAAGCCTGTATGCCCTTGCCTACATACGCAGAGACCCATGGCGCGACACCAACTATTATCTCTTCAACGAAGACAACAACATCATCTATCGCTCCAGCAGGCAATATCAGGCACTCATGGCACTCAACCGCTTCGTCAATGCCAATCCTTCTTACGCTGAAAACAACTATGTTTCGCATTGCGATGTGCTGAAGCAATTCCGCAAAACGCTCTGAAAACTTTGCTAAGTGCATAGAAATTAGTAATTTTGCAAATCGATTTGAATAAGTTATAAAACAAAGATATGGCATTAAAATGTGGTATTGTAGGCCTTCCAAACGTTGGAAAGTCTACCCTTTTCAACTGCTTGAGCAGTGCAAAAGCACAAGCAGCAAACTTTCCTTTCTGTACGATAGAGCCTAATCTTGGCGTTATTACCGTGCCCGACGAGCGCCTTACGAAGCTCGCCGAGATTGTTCATCCGGGCCGAATAGTACCTGCTACCTGCGAGATAGTAGACATTGCCGGCCTCGTAAAGGGTGCGTCGAAGGGCGAAGGACTGGGCAATAAGTTTCTTGGAAACATACGCGAGTGTGACGCCATCATACATGTGATACGCTGTTTTGATGATGACAACGTGGTGAGAGAGGGCGGAGCAGCCGTCAATCCGGTAGAAGACAAGGAGATAATAGACACTGAATTGCAGCTCAAAGACCTCGAAACGATAGAGAGCCAGCTCACTAAGCAGCAGAAGATAGCCGCTACCGGCAACAAGGACGCAAAGACTCTGGTCACCGTTCTGGAGGCTTACAAGGCCGCGCTTGAGCAAGGCAAGAACGCCCGCAGCGTGACCTTCGACTCCAAGGAGGAGCTTCAGGCAGCCCACGACCTCTTTCTTCTCACCACCAAACCCGTGCTCTACGTGTGCAACGTAGACGAGGCCAGCGCCAAAACAGGCAACGACTACAGCCGCAAGATAGAGGAAATAGCCGCCCAGGAGGGCGCGGAGGCCATGGTGATAGCCGCAAAGACGGAGGAAGACATAGCCTCTCTAGACACCTATGAGGATAAGAAGATGTTCCTGGACGAGCTCGGTCTGGAGGAGAGCGGCGTGAACCGACTCATCAAGAAGGCCTATCACCTGCTCAATCTGCAAACATTCATCACCGCCGGAGAGATGGAAGTGAAGGCCTGGACCTACCATAAAGGCTGGAAGGCACCGCAATGCGCCGGCGTCATACACACCGATTTTGAGAAAGGATTTATCCGTGCCGAGGTCATCAAATACGAGGATTACATCAAGTACGGCTCTGAAGCAGCCGTTCGCGAGGCCGGAAAGATGGGCATAGAGGGCAAGGACTATGTTGTGCAAGACGGCGATATCATGCACTTCCGCTTCAATGT
>DLDC01000200.1:7875-8292 GCA_002480935.1 Prevotella sp. UBA7782
TCTCATGAAATGGCTGTACAAACGCCATCACTATAGCGATGAGAAGTTCGAGCCTTTGTTCCTTTATGTGTTCATCAGCGTGCTCATTGGCGGACGTCTGGGGCACTGCATACCCTACGAAGGCGGCTATTTTCTGAGCTCATGGGACCATGTTGTAGAGATGCTTCTGCCCATTCGGCACATGGCAAACGGTGCCTGGAAGTTTGTGGGCTATCAGGGTTTGGCCTCTCACGGCGGCGTGATAGGCATGCTCATAGGACTGTGGCTCTACATCAGAAGGTATAAGATGCCGGCTTGGGTGGTGCTCGATTTCATGGGAATATGCTCCGGCATTACCGCAACCTTCATACGATTGGGCAACCTAATGAACTCTGAAATCATCGGAAAGGTTACGGATGTGCCCTGGGCATTCATCTT
>DLDC01000200.1:8319-9245 GCA_002480935.1 Prevotella sp. UBA7782
CCCGGACAGCTCTATGAGTCGCTCTTTTATCTGCTGGTTTTCTTCGTGATACTGGCCATCTACAAGCGCCATAGCGACAAGGTGGGCACCGGATTCTTCTTTGGTTTGTGCCTCACCCTTATCTTTACGTTCCGCTTCTTCGTAGAGTTTCTCAAGGAAGAGCAAGAAAGCTGGGAGGCCAGCCTGCCCCTTAACATGGGCCAGATGCTCTCCATCCCGCTCATAGCATTGGGTCTGTGGGCCCTCATCACATCGTTCAAGCGCAAGAAGGCAGCCTGAACGGCAGCAGCGAATAGCCTTGGCCGGTGCCCTATAGGGCCGCCAAGGCTATTTGCCTTTCACTATTTTCTTTATCTCGTTCAGCTTGTTGAGCGCCTCTACAGGCGTGAGATTGTTGATGTCAAGGTTAAGAATCTCATCCCTAACCTGCTCCAGCACGGGGTCATCCAGTTGGAAGAAGGACAGCTGAACCCCTTCCCTACCCTGCCCCAGCGTCTCTACCGAGGGCTTAGACACTTTGCCCACCTGGGCATTATCGGCCTCAAGCTCCTTCAGGATGGTCTTGGCGCGCTTCACAACCGATGGTGGCATGCCCGCAATCTCGGCCACATGTATACCGAAGCTATGCTCTGAGCCACCCCGTTCCAGCTTACGCAAGAAGATAATCTTGCCGTCTACCTCCTTCACCGACACGTTATAGTTTTTTATCCGGCTGAATGTTTTCTCCATTTCATTCAGTTCATGATAGTGCGTAGCAAAGAGAGTGCGCGCCCGCGCCTTGGGTTTCTCATGCAGATACTCCACGATGGCCCACGCAATAGAAATGCCGTCATAGGTAGACGTACCCCTGCCCAGCTCATCGAAGAGCACGAGCGACTTGGGCGTAACGCTGTTCAGGATGTTGGCAGCCTCCGTCATCTCCACCA
>DLDC01000035.1:0-24562 GCA_002480935.1 Prevotella sp. UBA7782
TCCTTGGGGTGATGAGCATAGTCGGAAAGCAGCACGTGACGGTCGTTGTTGATTTTGAAGTCGAAGCGGCGCTCTACGCCGTGGTATGTACTCATGCCGTAGCGCAGTTCCTCGGCTGTGCAACCATTGAGCTGGGCCAGTGCCATGGCAGCCACACCATTCTCTATATTAATAGGTACGGGCTGCCCGAGCTTCACACTCGTGACGTTCTCCACGGGTGAGATGAAGTCGAAAGTGATGGTGCCGTTCTCTATTTTGACATTCTCGGCATGGAAGTCTCCCTCGTCGCGACTATAGGTATAGGTCTTTACGCCCTCCTGCACGTTGGGTTTCATCTCCAGGTTTTTGTGGATGATGAGGGCACCGCCTGGCTGGATGAGTTCTGTATAATGGCGGAAACTCTCCAAGTAGGCTTCCTTTGTGCCATAGATGTCAAGATGGTCGGGGTCGGTAGCTGTAATGACGCTCATCCAGGGACGAAGCCAGTGGAAACTGCGGTCGAACTCATCAGCCTCAATGACTACATAGTCGCTCTTGTCGGACAGGATGTAGTTGGTTCCATAGTTCTTTGAAATGCCTCCGAGGAATGCGTTGCAGTCGATATGACTCTCGTGCATGATGTGTGCGCACATGGTGGAAGTGGATGTCTTGCCATGAGTACCGGCCACGCATAGTCCTTTGTGTGTGCGGGTGAGTGTGCCCAATACCTGAGCACGTTTCTCGATGGTGAATCCATTCTGCTGGAAGTATACAAGCTCCTGATGGGTGGCGGGGATGGCAGGTGTATAGATGACCAGCGTGTTCTTGGCATCCTTGCATGCAGAAGGAATCAGTTCCACATTCTCCTCATAGTGGATGAGCATACCTTCCTTTTCCAGTTCGTGTGTCAACTCGGATGGAGTCTTGTCGTAACCGGCTACGGTGAGCCCTTTCTTTAAGAAATATCTGGCGATGGCACTCATGCCAATGCCGCCTGCTCCTACAAAGTATACAGCTTTAATGTCTTTGATTTCCATTTTTATTTTTTGCTTAATCGAAGCACCTCCTGGGCTATTACTCCGGCGGCGTTTCCCTTACCTAATTTCTTGATGTTTTCGCTTAGCGATGCCAGCTTGGCGTCGTCCTTCACTGTCTGGAGCGCCAGTGGCAGCAATTTCTCCCTTGCTTCGGCGTCGCGAACCAGCAGCGCGGCTTGCTTATTGACCAGAGCCAGGGCGTTCTTTGTTTGATGGTCCTCGGCCACATTAGGGCTTGGCACCAGTATCACGGGCTTTCCGATGAGCTGGAACTCGCTGATAGAGCTTGCTCCGGCGCGGCTTATCACCACGTCGGCGGCCTTATAGGCTGCGCCCATGTCGCTGATGAAGTCGGTAACCTTGAGCATGGGCAGGTCTTTGCCCTCCAGTCGCTTCATGATGTCGGCATGATAGTATTTTCCGGTTTGCCATATAAACTGCACGCCACTATCCTTTATCATGTCGAGATGGCTCATCACGCTCTCGTTGATGGTGCGGGCTCCCAGACTGCCTCCCACCAAGAGAATGGTCTTCTTGTCGGGTTGCAGGCCGAATGACGTCCTTGCCTCTTGCTGTGAGAGGCTCGTTTGCAGCACGTTTTCTCTTACAGGGTTGCCTGTCATGATGATTTTATCGGCTGGGAAGAACCTTTCCATGCCGTCATAGGCCACGCATATCTTCTGAACGCGCTTAGCCAGCAACTTATTGGTCACTCCGGCATAGGAGTTTTGCTCTTGTATGAGGCAGGGTATGCCCATCTTTGCGCACTCGTAGAGCGTGGCGCCACTGGCATAACCTCCCACGCCTACAGCCACCATAGGCCTGAACTGTTTGATGATTTTGCGTGCCATGCGCAGACTCTTATACAACCGGATGAGCACGGAAACATTCTTCAGCAGGTGCTTGCGGTTGAATCCCTGAATGGGGAGTCCCTTGATTTCGTAGCCGGCAGCGGGCACGCGTTGCATCTCCATGCGACCCAGCGCCCCTACGAACAGTATTTTAGCGTCCGGATGTTGCGCTTTTATGGCGTTGGCAATAGACACGGCCGGGAAGATATGTCCTCCTGTACCGCCACCACTTATGATTACTCTGAGTTCTTCGTTCATAAATCAGCTTTATTAACTTGCAAAGATACTTATTTTTTTAATCTTTCTGCAATTTTCGTATCTGTTTTTATTCGTCAATTTTCATCGTTGTCAGCCTGGTTCGCTCCACTCGTTTTACTGCTACTGGCCAGTTCTGTCTTGCGCTTGGCCGTGTGGCTGATGCTCAGCAGCGCACCGATGTAAAGGCAGTTGATGATAGAGGATGTTCCGCCCTTGCTGATGAGGGGCAGAGGCTGGCCTGTCACGGGTGCAAGGCCTACAGCAACGAGCATGTTGAAAAGTGCCTGGCTCACCAGCAGCACGGCCAGTCCCATGGCAAGAAAGGCCGGGAAGTTGTTTTCGCAACGGTTGGCTATGATGCCCGCCCTGAACAGCAGGATGATGTAAAGCAGCGCTACGAAGGCTGCGCCCTCTATGCCCATCTCCTCTATGATGATGGCGTAGATGAAGTCAGAGAAGGCTTGCGACAGGAAGTCGCGCTCGGTTGAGTTGCCAGGACCTTTGCCTACGATGTTGGAAGATGCTATAGCTATGTTGGCATGACCCACCTGAGCATCCTTGTCGGTGATGTCATATTTCTCTGGTGGTACATAGGTATGGTCGGAGAACTTCATGATTCGGGCTTTCCATGTGTCGAATCTGTGAAACACCCTCTTTATCACGCCCGGCTTTTCCTTGGGTTGTCCGGCCATTTGCTCGGTGAGGTTTTGCTTCTCATCCAGTTCGGCTTGCTTGTCGTCGCCTACCAGCATGATAGCCGATACAATCAATACTATCGTGATGGCCACGATGCCCAGCAGCCGGCCCAGCTGATAACCGGGCACCCTGCCCAAGAACATCATGATGAGAACCGTTAGCGCTATGAGCATGGCAGTAGACAAGTTCTCCACCATGATGGGCAAGATGAGCACGCAGCTGATAATCATGATGTACTTAAAAGCCTGTCTGTCGGCTCCCTTTTCTGTTTGCATGGCACTCAATATTTGCGCTACCGACAGCACAAGGGTGCCTTTGGCTATCTCGGAAGGCTGAAACTGTATGCCCAGGATGCTCACCCATCTGCCGCCATCGTTGATTTTAGGTCCGAAGAGTGCCATGGCTAGCATGAACAGCGATATGCCTATGAGGAACGGCGTGGCAAACTTGAAGTATTTGCAGGGAATGTTCACAATAACCAGCATAGCCATTACGCCTAGAAACAGCAGGCCACAGTGCTTCAGGATGGGGCTCCAGTAGTTTCCGCCCTTGTATGACAGCGAGCTGGAGGCCGAATACACCTCCACGATGCTAATCATGCAGAGCAAGAAGAACACCATCCATATCACCTTGTCACCCTTAAAAAGGTTGCCTATCTTATTCTTCTCCATCGATGAATTAAAGGTTTCTCACCAGCGACTTGAACTGCTCGCCGCGGTCTTCCATGTTCTTGAAGAGGTCGAAGCTGGCACAGCACGGGCTCAGCAGCACGGTTTGTCCTGGCTTGGCCATCTCGTAGCAGGCCTGCACACAGTCTTTCATGTTGTGAGTGTCGCGCACAGGTATGCCCATGCCGTCGAAGAAGTTGTGCAGCTTGGTGTTGTCGGCACCCAGATATACCAGTCCTACGCATTTCTGCTTCACCAGTTTCTCTATGGCATGATAGTCGTTGCCCTTGTCTTTTCCGCCCAAGATGAGGATGACGGGGGTCTTCATGCTCTCCAGGGCATACCAGCAGGCATCTACGTTGGTGGCCTTTGAGTCGTTCACGTATTGCACGCCGGCCACCTTGCACACCTTTTCCAGTCTGTGTTCTACGCCGGGGAAGTTGCCGAGCGACTTGCGTATGCACTCCTTCTTGATGCCGCTGATGTTGGAGGCTATGCCTGCAGCCAGCGAGTTATACAGGTTGTGCTTGCCCGTAAGCGACAAGTCTTCCTGCTCCATGTTGAAGGGCGTGGGCTTCTCTATCTTATATTGTCCCTCTTCTATGTAGCCGATGGAACCCGTTTCCTTGAGTTCGGAGAACGGATAACGTATAGCCTTGATGTCAAACTTCTTCAGTTCCTTCTTGATGACGGGGTCGTCGTTCCAGTAAATGAAGCTGTCCTCCGGCGTTTGGTTCTGTGTGATGCGCATCTTGGCGTCGGCATAGTTCTCAAACTTATAGTCGTAGCGGTCCAGATGGTCGGGGGTGATGTTCAGCAAGATGGCAATGTTGGCCCTGAAGTCGTACATATTGTCGAGCTGAAAGCTGCTCAGCTCTATGATGTAATACTCATGTGGGTCTTCGGCCACCTGCAGAGCCAGGCTTCGGCCTATGTTTCCGGCCAGGCCGGCATCATATCCGGCCTCCTTGAAGATGTGGTATATCAGGCTGGTAGTGGTGGTCTTGCCATTGCTGCCCGTTATGCATATCATCTTAGAGTGCGTGTATCTTCCCGCAAATTCTATCTCGCTGATGATGTGCGTGCCCTGCTTCATGAGCTTTTGTATCATGGGAGCCTCCTTGGGAATGCCCGGACTCTTTATCACCTCGTCGGCGTTCAGAATCTTTTCTTCCGTGTGATGGCCCTCCTCCCATTCTATGTGATGGTCGTTAAGCATCTTCTTGTATTTGTCTTTAATGGCAGATGTGTCAGAGACAAACACGTCGAAGCCCTCCTTCTTGGCCAGTACAGCGGCTCCGGCGCCACTCTCACCAGCTCCTAATATAACGATTCTAGCCATAAACTTATATTCCTTTCTTTGCTTATATGTTGTTTCTTTTTTCAATATAGTGCTTTTTGCCTTCTCAAAAGGCCCTTTTCAGCGTCCGAAACAGGCACTTTCGCATGGCAAAAGCGCCGTTTTTGCAGGCGCGCAGCCCAACTATCTTATCTTCAGCGTGATAATGGTGAGGGCCGCGAGGATGATGGTGATAATCCAGAAGCGTATGGTTATCTTCGACTCATGCACAGCCTTGTGAGGCACTTTGATGAGATAGGTGCACTCAGGGTCTAGCTGCGAGTCTTGCGTACGGAAGTTGTCGTGTATCGGCGTGCGCTTGAAGATGCGCTGCTTGACGCCCCTTCGCTTGCCAGCCTTGAAGTACCACACCTGCAAGATTACGCTCAGGCTCTCTACAAAGAATATGCCGCACAGTATGGGCAGCAACAGCTCCTTGTGTATGATGATGGCTCCCACGGCTATGATACCGCCGATGGTGAGCGAACCCGTATCGCCCATGAACACCTGAGCGGGGTAGGCGTTGTACCAAAGGAAGCCCACCAGCGCGCCAATGAAGGCGAAGAAGAACACCACAAGTTCTTCTGAGCCCGGTATGTACATGATGTTGAGGTAGGCGGCATACTCTATGTGCGAGCTCACATAGGCCAGTATGCCTAGTGCCACGCCTATGATGGCCGAGTTGCCGGCGCACATGCCGTCCATGCCATCGTTGAGGTTGGCTCCGTTAGACACGGCCGTCACCACGAAGATGGTCATGATGACAAACAAAATCCATCCCGCTGCCGTCTTATACTTGCCGCAGAACGACATGAGCTTGGAGTAGTCGAGGTTGTGGCTCTTCACAAACGGTATGGTCGTCTTGAGGGTTTTCTCGGCTGTAGCCTTGTGCTTCACAACCACCTCCTGGCCGTTCTGCTGCTGTACCTCAAGGTTAAGGTTGGCCTTAACGTCGGGTGAGGCCCACAGCACGAGGCCTACGATGAGGCCGATGCTCACCTGGCCCACTATCTTGTATTTGCCTTTCAGGCCCGCTTTGTTGTGACGGAATATCTTGATATAGTCGTCCATGCCGCCCAAGAAACCGAGCCACACCGTGGTGATGATCATCAGTATGAGATAGATGTTGCGCAGACGGCCCAGCAGGAGTACGGGTATGAGCAGCGCAACGATGATGATGATGCCGCCCATGGAGGGCACGCCAATCTTGTTAACGCCGAAGGGGTCTATCTTGGCGTCGCGTTGCGTCTCTGTTATCTGCTTGCTTTTCAGTAGCTTGATGAATTTTTCTCCAAACCAAGCCGAAATGGTCAGTGACAGGATCAGGGCCAGAATGGCGCGGAAAGAGATGTAGCCCCATAGGTGGGAACCGCTGATACCGAATTGGTCTAACCATCTGAAGATGTAGTACAACATGTTGTATGTCTTTTAAACGTTTATTTTATACCGAATATATCGCGCAGCACCTCATGGTCGTCGAAGTGGTGCTTCACGCCGTTTATCTCCTGATAGGTTTCATGTCCCTTGCCGGCCACGAGCACAACGTCGCCCTTCTGTGCCATCATGCAGGCAGTGCGTATGGCCTCTTTGCGGTCTACTATTGTCAGCACCTTCTTCTTTTGCTGGGCGTTGAGGCCTGCCATCATGTCGTCTATGATGGCTTGCGGATCCTCGTCGCGTGGGTTGTCGCTCGTCAGAATGACTTTGTCGCTCTGCTTCACGGCCTCCTGAGCCATCAGCGGGCGCTTGCCTTTGTCGCGATGACCGCCGGCTCCGCACACGGTTATCACATGTCCCTTGCCGTTGAGCACGTCGTGAATGGCCTTCAGCACGTTTTCCAGGGCATCGGGTGTATGGGCGTAGTCTACGATGGCGGTAAATCCTTCGGGTGAGTGGATGGGTTCCAAGCGGCCGTTTACGCTCTTCAGGGTGCTCATCACCACGAGCACGTCTTCCGGTTTCTTGCCCAGCATCACGGCAGTGCCGTAAACGGCCAGCAAATTGCTCACGTTGAAGCGGCCAATGAACTGCACAGCCACCTCCTTACCGTCTATGTCGAGCAGCATACCGCCGAAGTGGCACTCCAGAATGCGCGCACGGAAGTCGGCCATGCGCTGTGTGCTGTAGGTCTTCACCGTGGCTTTGGTGTTCTGCACCATTATCATGCCGTTCTTGTCGTCGGCGTTGGTGATGGCAAATGCGTCTTTTGGCAGTCCGTCAAAGAACATCTTCTTGGCGTTTCTGTAGTTTTCGAAGGTCTTATGATAGTCCAGATGGTCGCGGGTGAGGTTGGTGAAGATGCCTCCGGCATACTTCAGGCCGCCGATGCGGTGCTGGTGTATGGCATGAGAGCTGCATTCCATGAAGGCATACTGGCATCCTGCGTCAACCATCTTGGCCAGGAGCTCGTTCAGCTCGATGGGGTCGGGTGTGGTATGGTCGGCCGGTATGGCTTCGCCATCGATGTAGTTGCACACCGTTGAGAGTAATCCCACCTTGTAGCCAAACTTTCTGAACATATTATATAATAAGGTGGCGATGGTAGTCTTGCCGTTGGTGCCCGTCACGCCCACCAGTATGAGCTTGCTGGAGGGATCGCCATAGAACATGGTAGCCACCTTTCCTACTGTTTCCTCGGTCGATGCCACCTGCACATAGGTCACTCCCGGCTTCAGCTCTTCAGGCATATCCTCGCACAGCACGGATGTTGCGCCCTTCTCAATGGCCTTGGGTATGAACTTGTGTCCGTCGGCCTGCGTGCCCTTCATGGCTACAAACAGGTTGCCCGGTTCCACTTTTCGTGAGTCGATGTTCACTCCAGTAACTGCTATGTTCGTGTCACCTGTAATGTTCAGAGTCTTGATGCTCTTGATAAGATCACTTAAAACTTTCATCTTTACTAAGTGTATTATTTGTTTGTTATTATCTTAATATGATGTCGCACACCATGCCTTTGCGCACCGTAGTGCCTGGGGCAAGGCTCTGCTCCGTTACTTTTCCGCATCCCGTCAGGCGCACCTTGATGCCCCTAGACTCCAGAGCGTACACGGCGTCGCGTGCTCCCATGCCCATAACATCAGGCACTGTGTTGCCTCTTGTGGGGCGATAGCGCCGCAGGGTGAGTGAGTTGCGGTTGTCGGTCACCATTCCCCAGACGGGCGTAGAGAGACTGTTAGACAGGTTGAAGTTGCCGTTTACCTTAAAGCCGAGGTGTGACAGCACGTAGTTGGCGGCTATCAGGTTGCCGTTCTTCACCGTTGGGATGAGTATGGAGCTTGAGTCGCGGGCGTCGGTAACGCTCAGTTTCAGGCTCTGTGCCATGATTCCCTCGGCTATGTTATGAAACACCACGCCGCTCATGCCGCCTCCTGATGCCGGAAGGCCATGCTTCTGTATGCAGACAATGCAGCTATAGCGCGGCGCGTCGGCCGGGAAGTAGCCCGCAAAGCTCAGCAAATAGTCGGTTCCACCCGTCTTATAGCCCAGCGCACCCTTTGACATCTGCGCTGTTCCGGTCTTTCCTGCCACCTTGAACGATGGCGAACCGGCTTTCTTACCCAAGCCTTGGCTTACCACATGCTCAAGAATGGTTTGTATCTCCTTGATGGTTGTTTCCTTGGCTATCTGCTTCTTCACCACCTGAGGCGGGAAATCGGCTATCACCTCGCCCTTCTTCACAATTTGCTTCACAAAGCGCGGGCGCATCATGCAGCCGTTGTTGGCAATGGCATTATAGAATGCCAGCGTGGAGATGGGCGGCACCTGCGTCTCATAACCTATGCTCATCCAGGGCAGAGTGGTCTTGCTCCAGTTGACATACTGCCCTCGCTTGTTCTTCTTTGGCATTCGGATGCGAGCCGGAGTGGCTCCCACGATGGGGATATGAAAGTTGGTTGTGAGGCCTAACCGGTATATGTCTTGCACAAACCTCTCCGGATTGTTGTGATAATGCAAGTCTATGATGCGGCTCACGCCGATATTTGAGCTCACCAGCAGCGTCTTGGGCAGCCTCATGGTGCCGTAACCGCCGCGTCGCCAGTTGTGGTCTTTCATGTCGCGGCCGTACATATTCCACACGCCGTTGCCCGTTTCAACCACGTAGTTGGTGTCTACCACGCCGTCATCCAGTGCTGCCATGATGCTGGCAGTCTTGAATACGGAGCCAGGTTCAAGCAAATCGCTCACCGCATGGTTCTTTATCTCGCGATATTTGCCGTCTACACACTTCTCCATATTGACGATTGCCTTCACGTCGCCCGTCTTTACTTCCATGACAATGGCCACGCCCACGTTGCCGTTAATCTCTTTCAGCTCGTTGATGACGGCTCTCTCGGCCAAGTCTTGCATCTGAACATCTATGGTGGTCACGATGTCTGCGCCGTCAATAGGCGGTGTGTCTATGATGTCGAGAAACTTGTTGAGCACCTTGCGGCGGTGCTTGATGCCGGTTGTTCCGCGCAAGATGCTGTCGTACGACAGCTCCAAGCCGCAGCGCGCAGTGTCTTTTGCTCCGAACATATCGCCCACGGTGCGTTGTGCCAGCGACCCAAAGGGGCGTTGCCTTGCGTTGAACTCTTCCCAGTGGAAGCCGCTCTGATATTTCTTCCGCTTGAAGATGGGCAGCTCCTGCACCTCTTTGAAGGTATTATAGTCCACTCGCTCGTCCCAGATAGGCCAGTGCTTGCTGAGCTTCTTGAAGCCTTCTATGAGCTGTTGCTTGAACATCTCGCTGGAGCGTTGCGGGAATATGCGGTTCAAGCCCTTGGCTATGTAGTTGATGCTGTCTACGAATGCCGTGTCGTTGCCCGCCTTTTTCAGTGCGTTGAAGTCCATATACATTTTAAACTCCGGCAGCGAAGAGGCCATAAGCTGCCCGTCGCAGCTCAGAATGTTGCCTCTGAGCGGCATCACCTTCACGCTGTCGCGCTTCTGCTGGCTGGCCACAGCCATCCAATAAGCGCGTCCGGCCGTCATCGTATAGAATGCCTTACCCAGCACGGCCAGCGCTATGCAGGTCATGATGGCCACCACCAGGCTGTATCGAGGCAATACTTTCTTATAATAGAACTTGCTCATTTGTCAGGTACATTAATAATGTAAGGTGGTTGATTGGGTATCTTCAGCACGCTGTCTTTGCTGTTTTTCAGCAGTTCCAGTATGTGGCTCTCCCTGCATTCCTCTGTCAGTTCGCTGGTTGTAGAGAGCGCCCTGTACTTGGCATCGGTGAGCTGCGTGTTGAGCTTGTCTATCTCCAGCAGGCTCTTCTGCACGCTATATCTGTTAGTGATGTACAATATCATGAAGCCAACTATCAGCATGATGAGCCATACGTTGCGTCTGAGCACCTGTGCCGAGAGTATGTCGCCGCCCAGAAACATGCGCAGCGTGTTGGCGCCCCCCTCAGAATGGCTGCCCGCCTTTAGCTTTTCGGTGAGCGAGTCTTTCAGCGATTGCACGTCGGCATCGTCATCCAGCCCGTCTGCATCCACCACCTTGCTGTCGGCCGCAATGCTTTTCTTGCCTGCCGGCTGCTTGTCTTCAGCCTCGTCTGGCCTCAAACTGTCGTCGTCAACCTTTTCTCCGGTAGGGATAATAAGCTTTGCGGTGTTATGATTGTCCTTATCTTGATTCATTGTCTTTCTTTTCTGCAATTCTCAGTTTCGCGCTTCTGCTTCTTGGATTGGCCGCTTGCTCCTCGGCTGTAGGCGTGATAACCTTGTTGTTTATCAGCCTGAAGGGAGTCTCTATGCGTCCGAAGAAGTCTTGATGCAACTTGCCTTCGGCATTGCCGCAGCGCATAACGTTCTTCACCAGACGGTCTTCGAGAGAGTGATAGGTGATGACCGACAGCCTGCCACCCACGCCCAACACCTCTGTAGCGGCCAGAAGCATCTCCTTGAGAGCGCTCATCTCCTGGTTCACCTCTATGCGCAGAGCCTGAAAAAGCCGTGCCGTGTCCTTCTTCTCACGTTCTCTCTTGAAGAGACTACCCACGGCCTGCTCCAGGTCGGAGGTCATGTTGATGGGCTTTTCTTGCCGTGCCTTTGCTATGGCTGCCGCTATTCGGCGCGCGTTGCGCAGCTCTCCGTAGAGATAAAACACGTCGGCCAGCTGCTCCTCACTATAGTTGTTGAGTATGTCGGCTGCCGTTTTGCCGGCCCGTTTGTTCATTCGCATGTCCAGCGGAGCGTTGAAGCGGAAGGAAAAGCCCCGCGTCTCGTCGTCGAAGTGATGGCTGCTCACGCCCAGATCGGCCAATATGCCGTCTACATGCTCCACGCCGTAATATCTCATCCAGTTCTTCAGATAGCGGAAGTTGCTCCTTACGAAAGTGAAGTTGGGCTGGTCTATGATGTTGCGCTCGGCGTCGGCGTCCTGGTCAAAGCTGTATAAGTGCCCGCTTCCGCCCAGTTTTTGCAGTATGGCACGCGAGTGTCCGCCGCCTCCGAAGGTCACGTCAACATACGTGCCGCCCTCTTTCACGTTGAGCCCCTCTATGCTTTCGTTCAGCAACACGGGCACATGATAGCCTCTTGCGGTGGTTATGCTCATAGCGTCTGACCTCCTTCCTGCCTTTGGCTCATCTTTTCTTCAA
The DNA here is from genome assembly GCA_002480935.1 of Prevotella sp. UBA7782. Next base: position 11,424 of record DLDC01000035.1, read on the forward strand.
TGGCTTTGGCAAACTCTTCCGCGCTGACGCGCAGCTTCTCGTCTTCGGCTTCAGCCCATATCTCTATGTAACTGTCCATTCCTATGAACTTGATTTGCTGTCCGCTGATGCCGGCCAACTTCATGTAGCGCTTGGGTATGAGCAGTCTTCCGCTCGTGTCAAGCACCACCTGCTCTACGTCGGATATGTATTGGCGCAGCAGTTGCTGGTCGGTCTTGCTCCAAGGATTAAGCCTTGCGTGCAGCGCGTCCAGCCTTTCGTTCCACACCGATTCGGGATACAGCGACAAGCAAGGCTGGAAAATGTCCTTCGACATCACCAGTCCGGCCTCGCCGGATGCCTGCAGCACCCTGCGGAAAGATGCCGGCAGGAAAGCCCTTCCCTTGGCATCTATTTTTGCCTCTGCACTTCCTATAAATCGCATGTGTACTTCTTATATAATCCGATTTGGGCTTCAAAGTTACACAAAATTCCCCACAAACCGCCACTATGCTCCACTTTTCTTCCTAATGCCACTTGTTTTTTGATATTTTAACGATGGTCTGCTGAGCCGGGTCCGACTCAGCTGCTTCCTGAAATGCATGGTTTTGCAAGGCGAAATAGGGCTTTTTGGCTTGTAAAAAGCATGTTTTTGGAAGCCAAAAAGGCTGCTTTTACTTTTCCTCCAAAAACGTCTTGATTTTGTGGAATATAGGCTCTTGCAAACCAGATAGATGGTTGTGCAAACACAAAACAGTTACAAAATCATGTATAATGCGTTTTTTTCTGCCTAAAAAGTTTACTTTTAGAAAACATTTCGTTATTTTTGCAGAATGAAAGAACAAACTAAGCATGAGCGAAGAAATAGAGAAAACGATAGACATTGACAAGATTCTTTCGGCTAAAATGGGCAGCAAGGCCCGTTACGTTCCTGGTTTTCTGGTGCGTTGGCTGAAGAAAACGCTGCATGAAGACGAGGTAAACCGCTACTTGTGGCAGAGCCGCCACGAGTCAGGAACGGAGTGGCTGGAGGAGTGTGTGCGCTATCTCGACATGACACTGGATATAGTGGGTGCCGAGAACCTGCCCGACAAGAACGACGGAAAGCTCTATACCTTCGTGTCAAACCATCCGCTGGGTGGGGCCGACGGCGTTGCCCTGGGCTCCATCATCGGCCGCCATTACGACGGAAAGTTCCGCTATCTGGTGCGCGACGAGCTGCTTTGGCTGCCCGGACTCAAGCCCGTGAGCATCGGCATCAATAAGACGGGCCATCAGAGCAGGCGTTTCCCGGAGATGGTAGAGGCCGGATTCAAGAGCGACAACCACATGCTGATGTTCCCCGCAGGCCTTTGTTCGAGAAAAATTAACGGTAAAATACATGACATACCATGGAAGAAGACATTTATTACCAAGAGTGTGGAATACCATAGAGACGTGGTGCCCATTCATTTCGGAGGCCGTAACTCCGACAGATTCTACCGAATAGCCAACATTTGCAAGGCTTTGCACCTCAAACTGAACCTGGCTACGCTCTTCTTGGTAGACGAGATGTATCGCAATGTGCATAAAACCTTCAGAGTAGCCATAGGAAAACCCATTCCCTGGCAGACCTTCGACAAGTCTAAAACACCGATGGAATGGGCGCAATTTGTTGAGGAATCCGTTTATAAACTATAACAAGCAAAGTCTGGAATAAGCCTATTCAAGCATTAATTTCAATGATTAGAGAGAATGAGTAACATGGAAGAAGAAATTATACAACCCATAAGCAAGGAACTGCTGAGACAGGAACTGACACCTGAAAGGCAGTTGCGCATGACCAATAAGAGCCATAACGAAATTTATATAGTAGACGCTCACAACGCGCCCAACGTCATGCAGGAGATTGGAAGGCTCCGTGAGATAGCCTTCCGAACGGCAGGCGGAGGCACAGGAAAGGCCGTTGACATCGACGAGTTCGACGTTTGCGACAACTGCTATAAGCAACTCATCGTGTGGAACCCCGAAGAAGAGGAAATTATTGGGGGCTATAGATACCTCCTGGGCCGCGATTGGGAGGTAGAAAAAAACGGCCAGCCCAAGCTGGCAACAAGCCACATGTTCCACTTCTCAGACCGGTTCATGAAAGAATACATGCCCTATACCGTCGAACTGGGACGCTCCTTCGTGTCGCTGGAATATCAGAACGTGCGCAAAAATACCAAGAGCATCTTTGCCTTAGACAATCTCTGGGACGGCCTGGGCGCCCTTACCGTCATCAATCCCGACCTGAAATACTTCTTCGGAAAGATGACCATGTATCCCTCTTACATACGTAAGGGACGCGACATGATACTCTATTTTCTCAAGAAATACTTTGATGACAAGGACAATCTCATTGTGCCTATCAAGCCGTTGGTGATAGATACGCCCGAGGATGAGCTCAAGAAGATATTCTATAAGGACAACTTCAAAGACGATTACCGCATCCTTAATCATGAGGTTCGCAAGTTGGGCTACAACATTCCGCCTCTTGTCAATGCATATATGAACCTCAGTCCCACCATGAAACTCTTCGGTACGGCCATCAACTATGGCTTCGGCGACGTGGAAGAAACGGGTATTCTCATAGCCGTTGATGAGATATTCGAGGAGAAACGTGTGCGCCACATCAACAGTTTCATTAAGGAACACCCTGAGGCACTGCACATAACGTCGGGTGCCAACAACGTTATCTACAAAGACAAAAACGCTAAATAGCTTGTGGCAAGGCCACTCTCTCCGTTGCGAAAGTGGCCTTGGCTTTGCTGTTTCTGCCCATTTCATCGCATTATTGTCACTTTTTGTGACTCTCAAAGCATCACTTTCGTGATGTTATATAAGCAATATCACATTTTAATATAAACTATATTGTGTTGCAAGATAATCTATATTGCAACGCAAAACAATTTGTTTTACGTCACTATATGCCTCGTTTCAACCTATAAGTACAGGCTTTTAGAGAAGGCAATGGCCTTGTTTTTGTCAGACAATGGGCAGGGATATGCCGTTAATCTTCTGATAGATGTCGAGCGCATACACGTCGGTCATGCCACTGATATAGTCTATCACGGCCATGATGCGCGTCTCCAGGTCGTCGCTCTTGATGTTGTATTGGCTGCCCACACGGCGAATGAGCTGCTTGCTATGGAACTTTTCGGGTTGCCATGCCGCCATGACAAAGGCGTCCATCAACGTCTCCATTATCTTGTAACCCGACAGTTCAACGTCTGTTACCAGCTTGCTTTGGTATATCTTGCGGTACGACACCTCGGCGCAATGGTGGTAGGCGTCGCGCAGCGGAGCCTCTATGTGCTCTACGAGCGGCCCTTCCAGCCTGCCGGCCAGTATGTCCTCCTCGTGCCTGACAAAGGCTTCCACACACGCATGTTCCAGCTTTCCGATGGCGCAGGCACGCATATACACCACCTGCTCGTTCTCATCCGTAACGCCTTCTTCCCTCACCTTGTCTACGATATGCTGCCGGTCGGCCTCGCCAAAGAAGCCCAACAGCAGCTCGCTTGTCTCTCCAAACGATAGCAACTTGAGCTTGTGGGCATCCTCTATGTCCATTATCATATAGCAAATGTCGTCAGCAGCCTCCATCAGATAGACCAGTGGATGGCGTGCGTAGCGCACCTTTCCATCTTGAGTTTTTAGCTTTAAAATGCCCAATTCATCGGCAATACGCTCATAAATGGCCTTCTCTGTGTAGAAGAAGCCGAACTTGCGCTTCTGGCCTGCCGCTGCCGACTCCCATGGATACTTCACTATGCTTGCCAGCATGGGGTAGGTGAGCACGAAACCGCCCTCGCGACGGCCCTGAAAGCGGTGAGTGAGCAGCCTGAAGGCATTGGCGTTGCCCTCAAAATGCGTGATGTCGCTCCAGAAAGGCGCGCTCACGTGCTCTTGCAAGAACGCTCCGTTGCCCTCAAGAAAGTATGCTTGTATGGCTGTCTCGCCGCTATGGCCAAACGGAGGGTTCCCCATGTCGTGGGCAAGGCCGGCTGTTTGCACGATGGTTCCTATCTCCTCAAACAGCGTGCCGGCCAGTTCGGGGTGCCGGCGAATGAGCAAATGAGCCACATCATCGCCCAGCGACTTGCCCAGCGACGATACCTCGATGGAGTGGGTGAGCCTGTTGTGCACGAAGATGCTGCCCGGAAGCGGAAACACCTGCGTCTTGTTTTGCAGTCGTCTGAAGGGTGCCGAGTATATCAGCCTGTCGCTGTCGCGCTTAAACTCCGACCTGTCGTCGTGGCGTTCGGGGTGCTTGTGCTCCTGCCCGAGCCGCATGTTAGATATCAATTTTTGCCAGTTCATTTTCTTGCTTCTTTGTTTCTCTGCCTTGGCCCAATGGTTGCGGCCGGCGACAAAAGTAATGTAAAATTGGCTAAATTAGCTCTTTTTGATTAGAAAAATGCGTTTTTATGGCGGGAAATGCGTATTTTTGCACTATGATACAGATAAAAGTAGTGAACAAAGGCCATCAGCCCTTGCCCGCCTATGCCACGCCCCAGAGCGCGGGCATGGATCTTCGGGCCAATCTGGATGGCCCCGTTACCCTCCGGCCCATGGAGCGCCGCATCATACCCACAGGACTTCACATCGCTTTGCCCGCCGGTTTTGAGGCGCAGGTAAGGCCCCGCAGCGGGCTCGCTCTGAAGCATGGTATCACCGTGCTCAATGCTCCCGGAACCATAGATGCCGACTATCGTGGTGAGCTGGGTGTGCTTTTAATCAATCTTTCGGCCGAAGACTTCGTCATAAACGATGGCGAGCGCATCGCCCAGATGGTGGTGGCACGCCACGAAACGGTGGCCTTCAGCGTGGTGGATGAGCTGGATGAAACAGAGAGAGGCGAGGGTGGCTACGGCCATACCGGTCTGAAATGAGTTTTATGAGAAAGAAAATACAATACATAACTGCGCATACGCCGCTTGTGGCAGCGTGCTTCTGCGCCGCCGTGGGCTTGACATCGCTCGCGCCTGTGCATGTCTTTGCGCAGACACATGGCGCCGACAGCACCGCGCAAGCCTCGCAGCAAGAGTCAACGCGCAATATGCTGCGCCGCTACGACTACTTCTTTTTGCAGTCGATGATACAACAACAGAAGGGCGACTATGCGGCCGCCTTCGACCTGATGCGCCACGCCGCGGCCATCAATCCCAAGGCGGCAGAAGCTCATTATCATCTGGCTGGCTATTATGTAGACCTTCACAAAGACTCGCTCTCGCGTTGTCATCTCGAGCTGGCATCGGCTTTAGACAAGAGCAACGCCCTTTATAAAGAGCGGCTGGCCCNNACCCAGCTTTACATTACGCAAAAGAACTACGACAAGGCGCTCTCTACCTATGAGGAGCTGTGCAAGATGCAGTCTGACCGCTCAGACGTGCTACACATCATGCTGCAACTCTATGCCATGCAGAACGACTACGACAAGATGATAGACGTGCTCAACCGCATGGAGACGCTGGAAGGCAGCAGCGAGCAAATCTCTTTGTCTAAGATGCAGGTGTATGAGCAGCAGGGACAGCCCAGCAAAGAGCTGGCCGAGCTGCAGGCTTTGGTAGCGAAGCATCCGCTAGACCTCAACTATCAGGTCATGATGGGCAACTGGCTACTGCAGAACGGCAAGCCCAAGCAGGCGCTGAAAGCTTATCACAACGTGCTGAAGCAGGAGCCTGACAATCTCTCGGCGCAACTCTCGATGTACGATTATTATCAGTCGCTGTCGCAAAACGACGCGGCCGACAAGTTGCTGAGGCATCTCTTGTCGAGTCCTAATACGGGCGACGACAACAAGGCAACGCTGCTCAGGCAGGTTGTTTCGCAGGCCGCGCAGAGCGGAGAAGACAGTACGAAGGTGCTGGAACTGATGAACCTGGCTCTGCAAGGGCAACACGAGACCAGCGATCTGTATATGCTCAAGGCGGCATATATGACGCTTAAGAAGATGCCTCAGGAGCAAATAAACGACGTTTACAGGCAGGCACTGGAGGTGGAACCCGAAAACAAGAGCGCCAGATTTGAGCTTATCAGGTATACTTGGGATAAAGGGGAATATGATAAGGTGATAGATTTGTGCAAGCCCGCACAAGAATACAACCCCAGCGAGATGATATTCTACTACTTCCAGGGCATGGCACAATATAAGAAAGGTGAAGACACCGAGGCATTGGAGACCTTTAAGAAGGGCGTAAGCCAAATCAACAAAGGCAGCAACGCCGACTTCGTGTCTGATTTCTATGCTACCATGGGCGATATTTTATACGAAAAGAAGCTNNGGATGCCTTCGCCGCTTACGACAGCTGTTTGCAGTGGAAACCAGACAACTATGGCTGCATGAACAACTATGCCTGGAACCTCTGTATGCTGGGCCGGAACCTCGATAAGGCCGAGAAGATGAGCTATCAAACCATTAAGGCTGAGCCGGACAACTGCACTTACCTCGACACTTATGCCTGGGTGCTCTTCAATCAGGGCCGTTATGAGCAGGCAAAGATATACATCGAGCACGCCCTTTCGCGCGACAGCGCCGAGAATATGCTGGTGCTGGAGCACGTGGGGGATATATATGCCATGACAGGAGATACGGCTAAGGCTCTTGATTATTGGCAGAAAGCGCTGCAAAAAGACAAGGACAACGCTGTGTTGCAAAAGAAGATAAAACTCAAGAAATATATTAAGGAATGAGAATGAAGAATATATTGCCGGCTGCCTTGCTCGCCATGGCCTGCTGTGCCTGCTCTACGAGCAAGGCCGTAGTGGCTCATCAGGGGGGCCAGTCAAAGGTGGAGGCTAGCAAGCAGAAGCATAATGACAAGAAGCAACTGGCCTTTGTGCAGAAGGTTTCAGACAATGCGCTCTATCAGAAGAACATCGTGGCGCGCGTTACGATGAGCATTCAGGCGGGCGACAACCATATCACGGTGCCCGGACAAGTGCGCTTGCGCAAGGACCAGGTAATCAGATTGCAGTTTCTGGCCCCTATCTTGGGCATTGAGGTGGCACGCATGGAGCTCACGCCAGACTATGTGCTGATTATCGACAGACTGCATAAGGAGTATGTAAAGGCCGATTATAATAAGGTGGACTTCTTGCGCGACAACGGTCTTAACTTCTATTCGCTGCAGGCATTGTTCTGGAATCAGCTCTTCATGCCGGGCAAAGAGAGAGTGGGCGAGGCCGCATTAGAAGACTATAGCGTGAGAGACAGCGCCCAACTGCAATGCAAGGCGGTGCAACTGTCACGCGATAAGATGAGCTACCAGTGGTTGGCCGACGGCCAGACAGGGATTATCAAGGAGGCAGACATTGCTTACAGCAGTAAGGAACATGGCACTTCCTCGATGAAATGGACTTATTCTGACTTCAAACCCCTGGGTTCAAAGCAATATCCGTATGCTCAAAACATTGCCGTTTCAACCACGGCAACGCAGAAAAAGCGCGAGGCACAACTCAATATCAGTGTAAGTGAAGTGAATACTTCAGACAGTTGGGAGGCACAGACCGCCGTGCCTGAAAAGTATACCCCAATGGATGTAAAGGACATTCTGGCCAAAATAACTAAACTCTAGGCATGAAACGTTTTCTTATCACATTTTTGTTGCTCGCTTTTTGTATGGCTCCCTTCGCCCAGCAGGCTAAGGTTAAGAAGGCTCATGCTAAGGCCAAGCAGACTCAGACTGTTAGTAAAAAGCCTGCCAAGCAGCAGGCTCATGCTCGGACTAAGGCTCAACGAAAGGGCGCTACGGGCCGAAACACCAAAAAGAATGCCGTGAAATGGCAGACTACGGCTGAGATAAAGGGCTTGCAGAGCGAGCGCTCTAAGCTGCAAAAAGAAATTCATGACAAGGAAAAAGAGCTGAATGCCAAGAAGGCTGACGTGGAAAAGCGACTCCAAAACCTTGTACAACTCAACACAGAGATAGACAATCACCAGCATTCCATCGATCATATACAGGCTGATATCAAGCATCTGGACGGCAATATAGGCATTCTGAAGGGCCAACTCTCTTCTTTGGAGGTTCAGTTAGGCGAACGTAAAGCTAAGTTTATACGCTCCATGCGCTATATGTCGCGCCATCGCAGCATTCAAGACAAGCTGATGTTCATCTTCAGTGCCAAGAATCTCACGCAGATGTACCGCCGGTTGAGGTTCGTGCGCGAGTATGCCAAGTATCAAAGAGCACAAGGTGAGCTGCTGCAAGCCAAGCAAGCGCAGGTAGACAACAAGCATAAGCAGTTGGAAACGGTGCGTGGCAACAAGAATACCTTGCTCTACAAGAACCGTCAGGTACATGCTCAGATGGAGACAAAGAAAGCTGAGCAGCAGAATGTAGTGAACTCGTTGCAGCAAGAACAGGCCACTCTGCAAGGCGTGATTGCCGAGAGACGAAAGAAGCAACAGGCTCTTAACGCGCAGATAGACAGGCTTATTGCTGTTGAAATACAAAAGGCCCGCGCCCGTGCTGCGGCTGAGGCGAAGGCTCAGGCTGCTGCCCGTGCTGCCGCAAAGCGCCGTTATCAGGAAGAGCTGGCACGCAAACGCGCTGCCGCAGCTGCCGCAGCGCGAGAAAACGCGCGGCGCATTCAGGAGGCTAAAGAGCGTGAGGCGAGAGTCAGAGAGGAAGCCCGGAGGGCTGCCGAGGCCGCCGAGAGAGCACGAAGAGAGGCTGCTGAGCGTGAAGCAACGGCCAGACAGCAAGCTGAACGCGAGGCTGCGCAACGTGCGGCAGCCGCTGCGGCAGCTGAAAAGGCCCGTGCCGAGCAGAAAGCACGTGAGGCTGAGGCTGCCAGAGTGGCCGCTGAGCGCAAGGCAGCAGCCGACAGAGAGCGTCAGGAAAGGGCCGAGGCTCAGGCAAAGAAGCAACAAGAGATGGCCAGAATGGACCTTAGCAGCGAGGATATGCGTGCTACGGGGGGCTTTGCCAACCAGCGCGGGCGTCTGCCCATGCCACTTGCAGGGCGTATCGTGAGCCACTTCGGACAGTATAATGTGCAAGGACTGCGCAATGTGCAGCTTTCTAACAGCGGCATAAGCATCAAGGGAGCCCCCGGAGGTGCCGTGCACAGCGTCTATGCAGGCGAGGTGAGTGCCGTGTTCGGTTTCTCTGGCACCATGGTCGTGATGATAAGACACGGTGCTTACATCTCTGTTTACTGCAACCTCAAGTCGGTGAGCGTGGGCAGAGGGCGCAAAGTGGGCGCTTATCAGACCATCGGCACGGTGGGAAACGACGGTATCTTGCAGTTCCAGTTGCGCAAGGAGACATCTAAGCTCAACCCGGAAGCTTGGCTAAGATAATCCTCTTGGATGATAACTAAACGTTCTTAATCATCTGTCATAATGAGGGTGATATGCTTGTTAGTAGGGCTTGTGGTTGTGATATTGGCCGGATGTGGCCGCACTCACACCCAGCAGGCCCTGGAACAAGCCGACTCACTGTTGCAGCAACGTCGTTTCAGCGAGGCGCAAGCAGTGTTGAGGCAGGTCGGCATGATGGGCCTTACCCGTCAATCTGATGCTGTTTACTATGCGTTGTTGTCCACGCAGCTCGACTATCTCCTCTATAAGCCCATTGAGACAGACTCCGTTATCAACTCGGCTGTTGATTATTATCGCCATGAAGGGCCTCTTACGAGGTATGTCAATGCCCTTTTTTATAAAGGCATGGTGCTCTACAACTATCAAAAGAAGCCCCGTCAGGCTCTTGTTTGTCTGAAAGAGGCTGAGAATCTGGCTTTTTCGCTTCACGACTTAGCCCTTTCTCATAAGATATACGAGGCGCTGGTAGTGGCTAACTATTATAGTAAGAACCTGGGACTTTCGCTTGCTTACGCCCGCAAGTCGCTACGATGTTCCGAACGAAAAGGCAACGATTTCTGGTTGGCCTATTCGTATAACCACCTTGCTTATATCTTCGACGACCTTGGAATGCAGGACAGTGCCGAGTATTATATCCGCAAATGCATTCCCAAATCTAAGGTTATGCCTCCCCGCGACCGCTCTGACATCCTTTCGGCATTAGGTCATCATTACCTACAAAAGGGTCAGACAGATAAGGCACAGTATTATTTTCGGCAAGCCTATGCCGACTATCCGTTGCCCGAAGTATGTGTGGCGCTCTCGCAGATATGCCGCCAACGCCAGTTAAGAGATTCGGCTCAGTGGTACATCAGTCAGGCTCTCAGACATTGCAGTGACCTCCAAGACCGGGTGAGCACCCTGTCTTCCATTTACGAAATTCAGCTGGCTGAACAACGTTATGAGGGCGCTGCCCGTGTGGCCAGGTGGCTTATGCAGGCCAAAGATAGCTTGTCGGCGCAGCAGCGCACGGCAGATATCAGGGAGATACAGATGAAGTATGACAACGAAACCACCCGGCGCCATTACGACCAACTACTTATTCGCATTCTTTATGCCTCCATCTTGTTTATCATCATTGTGGCTCTTGTCATCGTACGCGTGCTGGTCAAGAGCTATAGAGCCCAACAACGCATCGATAGAGACCAGATATTGCTGAGTGAATACAATCGCCAGATAGAACAACTCAAGCTCAATGGACAGGACACAGAGCGGCGAAGCAGTCAAAAGATTAGGATGTTGGAGCGGAAAATCAATGAGATACTTAACCGACAAACCGATCAGCTAGCTCATGGCAGACAACTTCTTGAGAGTCTGAAGCAGGGTGGCACGGTGGTGAAGTGGACAAAAACAGATGTCAACGACCTCATAGTTTACTATAAACTCATCAATATTACTTTCGTAGTGAGCTTTGATACCGACTATACATCGTTGTCGCAGGGCAACCGTCTCTTCCTTATTCTTCAGGATATGGGGTTCAGTGATGCTGATATCTGCCATATTTTGGGCATCTCGCAAGGCGCCATACGCACCACACGGTCACGCATCAGGTCGAAGAAGAAGGATATCCGTCACGCTGAGTGAGCCACTACTACCGGGCAGAAGCGGCTCTCGATGAATGAAAGATAAAGTTGATAAGTACTTTAAGCATATCCATTTTCAAGTAAGTAATAACAGAAACAGGCTCTCTTCCGCCGTAGAAGAGAGCCCGTTACTTATCATTTTGTTAGGCAAAACGTCTGTCGTTTATTTCACAACCTTATGTCCTCTGACGATGTAAACACCGTGAGGCAGACCTTCGAGGGTTGTTGCGTTGCGCTTAACCAGTATACCTGAGAGGTTGTATACATCAGCAGGACCCGCTTGAAGGGTTATGTTCTCAATGCCGGTTACCACAGTTGCNNGATAAGTATGTCCGTCTTCGCCCAGGTTATTGTCGGTGTAATGGGTCGTACCGGCCGGAACTGTAGCCAGAAGCCTGCCGTCTCTGTAAATGTTATAGCCCGTCAGGGTGAGCGTGGCGCCCTCGTAGGTCACGTCATCAACGCCTATACCGGTGAGATTAGACGGCCAATGAATGGCGAAATACTTAGCTCCGGCAGGCAGGTCATAGCTGTAGTGTGTCCATTCAAGCGGTGTGAACTTCACAAACTCCAGCTTATGTTTCTTCAGACTGGCCGTATCGGCATTCTCTGTAGAATACCATACGTCGAAATCCTCCTTGTATGAGCCGATACATTTCACGTAGAAGCTCACTGTCTGAGCCTCTCCCGACAGCTCTGGCGATATGAGCCAGTCGTCGGATACGGCAGTTGGATCCATGTAATCGTGCACTGTAGACACGGTAGTCATCATCTGATGGCCTGAGTGAGCCGCAAAGCAGCTTTGTTGTGACACATCCATGAGGGCTTGCTGGTCGTTAAAGAGAAGCCAAGCAAAAGGTTCGCCCATGTGTTCATACCACATAGCGGTCCACGTATTGGTCTTTGTGGTGTCTCCGTCCACCGTAGTGAAGCCGTTCACGCCGTTGGTCAGCCATGGCTGTGCCGTCTCAAAGTCTTCTGTTACTTGGCTGTTGGCACGCTCAGGAGCCTGCCAAGACAGTTCGGCACCATTGCCTTTAGCCTGTGCGGTGAGTCCTGTGGCAGTGGGATAGCTGCTGTTCTCCAGTTTCAGAAGAGTGGTGTCAGAGCAGTTGTTAACGTCGTTCTCATCGCCATACAGGGTTACCACGGCATAGACAGATGATGAATCAGCGCTGTTCATAGGCACATCAAAGGCCATTCTTACCGTAGTGTCACTCAGCGCGGCCAGTTTACTGCCGTTGTCGAGCGTAGCCACACAGTCATTATTCATATAAACGTTCACGCTATAGCCCTGAGCAACATCGCTGCCGTTGTTGGCTACCGTCACGTTAGCCACGGCTTGCTTGCCCCGACAGGCACCTGAAGCCATGCTCATCTGTGCTGCGAGGTCCTTATGAGGAATGTCGGCTATCTTGATATTGTCGAGATAGAAGGTCTCCAGTCTGTTCTGAGCGTGCATCATAAATCTAAACACGAGATAAGGTTCGCTCATCTGCGCTTGCGAAAGATATAACACCTTCTGCACCCAGCGTGCTTTGCCCGTCTCAAGCGAGTCGTTCACCATGCCCAGCGTGTCGGTTGTGATGCCGTCGGGGTGCACGGCGAGCACGGTCACCTGCCTGTTATGGCCCGGTTCAACATAATAGCTGAACACCACACCCACTTGTTTGGCTCCGCTCATGCTCACTTTGGCTGTGCTGAGCCATTCGGTTTCGCCGTTGTCAAAGGCTTCCCAGCGGAAAGAGCCCCTGTCACGGTCGCTGTACATATCGCCGTCGAAGCCGGGAGAGTTGAAGCTTCCCGTGCCGTCAGCCCACCAATTAGGATAGTTCTGTCTCATGCTGGCGAAGCTTTCTGTGATAGGCAGCTTGTCAGCTTGGCCTATGGCAAGCGCGTTGGATGTTGCTACGGCACTTGCTCCGGCTACGTTCTGAGCGCTTACACCTGCGTAGAGCAAGCCGAAGCGTCCCGTCTGGGCAGCGTCTTCAATAGTCATCTGCCGTGTTCCTGGGCTGATGTTGGCTTTCACCACATTGCCATCTTGGTCATAAACAGTATAAGTTAATGAGTCCTTGTCAACGAAGAAGCCATTTTGGCCCATTTCATCGGGAGCATCCCAAAGCAAGGTTGCTGTTCCGTCAAGGTTGTCCTTCAGCCTTACGTTGTTGGGCTTTAGTGGCTTT
>DLDC01000035.1:24595-33108 GCA_002480935.1 Prevotella sp. UBA7782
TAGGCCGAGTCGGTAGCTACGTCGCCGGCCGTTTCGCCTGTATAAGCTGTTACGCAGTAGGTGTTCCAGCCGTTCACTGCCTTGCTGTCTGTGGCTGAGAGCTGTGCTCCCGGAGCGGGATTGCTGAATGTCTCGACTACGCTCTTGTCTTTCCTGGCCACTACGATACGTGATATGGCGCTCAGTTTTCCACCTTCCTTGTTCAAAGAAGGTGCGGTGACATGTATGGTAGCCTTCTTAGCGCCTCGGCTTCCGGCTTCTATGCTCACGCCACATGCTGCCGGAGCTTTCACGGCAACCTCTGTTACGCTAATGTCATCGAGTGTTATGCCGTACGAGTTGTCATCACCCAGGCTGCGGAAAGCCAAGCGATAGTTGCCGTCGGCTGCTACGCTAAACGTGCCGCCCACTTGCTGCGACGACTTGTTGACGGTTGTCTTGGGCACTACCTCACGGTAGCCTACAGTGTCGGTGCGCTGACCTACGAGTATCTGAAGGGCATCGGGAGCGGATGAATATCCAGGGCTAGCCACACAAGACACATTATATGTCTTGCCCTTCTTGAGCTTGATGGGCGGCGTAATGAGCCAATCGTCGCTCTGACCACTAAAGTGGAAGATGCGCACATTCTGCCAACTCATGTTCCAAGAGCCCGATCCTCCCAGGTCAAGAACCGTAAACAGATTGAAGTCATCATCGTTAGAGAAGTCTTCAGAGAAGGGTATGTCGAAGGCAGAACCTCCAGCCACCTTGTTGGAAGTGACGGGCTCGCTCTTCATGGTGTCGTTAAGTGCCACCACAGCATAGCTGTATACCTTCATAGCCTCGTTGGGCAGCGTCTCTGTGAACGTGGTGTCAGCCTGCTGAGTGGCCACTACCTGCTCGCCGGGATAGCGTGTCACGTTATATCTGATGTTGGTTGAGTCTACATAACCGCCGTTCATACCTTTCGTGGCGGGCTGCCAAGACAGGTGAGCCACATTGTATGAGTCGATGCTGAGCGTCACCGGACCGTTGAAGAGCGGCGTGTCATAGCCCACAAACAGGTTAACCGGCTCGCTGGCAGGACTCATTCCGGCGCTGTTCTTCGTCACCACGCTGAAGCTCTCTTTGCCTTGCCGGGCCGTAAGCGTGCCGCTAACGGTAGCCCCAGCGGCAGCCTGGCCTCTCACCAAGGTGTCTTCATTGGCCACAAGATAGTAATCCAGCGTTCCGCTGAGCGCCGAACCGTCGAATGTCTCGTTGGGCATGGTGAAGGCATACTGGCCTGTTGTGCTGCCCTCATTGAATGTTACGGTCAGATTGCGCACACCAGCCGGAGCCTTGTCTTGGGTGTTTTGCTTGGGTATATAGAGGCAAGCTACCTCTTCGTTGTTTGGAAAATCGGCCACAAGTTGTGCCTGTGGCTTGGTGGCTTGTGTGTCTATGACATACAGTCCTGATGTATGGTCGCTGCGGAAGCATGCCCAATAGAGCTTGCCCGTGTTGGGATCGAAGGTCATGCTTTGTGAGAATGTAGACGGCTCAACGCCATAAAGCACGCTCACCAGGGTGGTCTCGCCCGTTGTCTTGTCTATCTTCCACAGGTTGCCATAGTTGTTAATGCCCCATAGCTGTCCGTTGTTGTCGCAGGCCAGTGCCACGAAGAGCAAGTCCTCGTTGTTCTTGATGATGCTCACATTGCCCGTCTGATAGTCTATTGTGCCGAATTGATTGCTGGCAGTCGTGTCGTCTGGGTTGTAAAAATAGGCATACACCTTTTTAGTTATAGGGTCATAAGCTTGGTCTGTAGATACGATGTTGCCCTGCGGATAAATGCTGGTGTAAGCCGGGTCTTGCCATGTGGTGATGTCATAGTCGTATAGCGTCACGTTGGCGTAGCCCGGATAGGGCGCGTAATAAGATGTGTAATGAAAGTGACCGTCGAAGATGGCGCCCCCACTGAATAGTTCCAGGTCAGACGACTTCATCAGAGGCTTTAGGCTAATGGGCGCTTTGGCGTTGAAGGAGTAGACGCCTTGATCCTGAAAATAGGAATCATCGGCCGTTGAGGCATATTGCACAACGCCCCAAATCTCAGCTCCGTCTTTTGTGCTGAGTATTTTCTCCATCATATTGGCCTTGTTTCCGGCCGCCGGGTGAATGGGTTTCTTAACCCTTGTAGTCAGTTGTCCCTGCCCGAAAACACCCAGTCGCATGCGCAACAGGTTGCTCTTGCCGGTTGGATGTTGGGCGTAAGCGGGGCTCAAACCCAGCATGAAGACCAGCGTCAGGGTGCTGAAGAATAATTGAATTAAATGTTTCTTCATAAGCTTTTGAGTTAAATTATAGTAAGATTTGTGCAAAGTTATCTCTTTTTATCGTAAAAAAGAAACTTTTACTTACGGAATGTTACAATGTGTTTTTATGATAAATATAGGTATAATAGGCTGTTAAGGCGAAATGTGGGCAGCCATTTGCATGAGTTTTGTAACGCATCTTGTTGAGGCTATATGCTGTAATGGGGATGTACTAAAGATGTTCTTGTTGGGGCTGAAGAACGGTTTGGTAGAGCAAGCTTTGTGATATGGCTTTGCAAAAGCGGGCTTTTAGCGTTGTAAAACCATGCTTTTTAGGAGCCAAAACAGGCACTTTTGGCTCCTAAAAAGGCCTATTTTACTCGGGCGTTTGCAACAGCTTGACATACAGTGATATAGCTTCGGCTATCTCGTCAGGCCTGATAAACTCGTCGGCAGCATGTGAACGGGCCGAGTTTCCGGGCCCCAGCTTGAACGAAGGGAAGGGCATGAGGGCCTGATCGGATAGGGTGGGCGAGCCGAAAGGCTCCAGTCCCAGGGCTCGGCAGTGCTTGATGAGCGGGTGCCGAGGGTCTATGTGTGATGAATTGAGCCTGAAGGAGTGGGCCCGCACCTCGCTTTTGAGGTGGCTCTTGATGATGTCGTACACCTCTTGATTGGTGTACATCTCGTTTGTTCTCACGTCTACCAGCATCCTACATTCATCGGGCACCACGTTGTGTTGCGTGCCGGCGTTTATCACAGTGAGCGTCATCTTCACCGGACCCAGCAGTGGGCTCGTCTTCTTAAACCTGTAGTCACGTATCCAGAGCATGTCGTCGAGAGCCTCATAGATAGCGTTCACGCCTTCGTTGCGTGCGGCATGACCCGCCTTGCCGTGCGCTATGACATCGAGAACCATCAGTCCTTTTTCTGCTATGGCGGGCTTCATGCCCGTGGGTTCGCCCACGATGGCTACGCTGATGGGGGGCAGAGCGGGCAGAATGAGGCTGATGCCGTCTTTGCCCGACACCTCTTCTTCGGCCGAAGCCAAATATATAAGGTTATAGCAACGTGGCTTGTCGAGCATGATGCGATAAGCCTGGAGCAGTGAAACCAATCCGCCGCCACAGTCGTTGCTGCCCAATCCGTAGAGCTTTCCGTCTTCAAGGGTGGCCTCAAAGGGCTTCTTGGTCCATGAGGCGGCCGGTTTCACCGTGTCGATGTGCGCGTTGAGCAGCACCGTGGGGCGGCTCATGTCATACAGAGGGTCTGTGCACCACACGTTGTTGGCCACACGCCGGGGCGCAAGACCGCACTTTTCGAGGTAAGCCTGCAAGGCATCGGCCGCCTCTTTCTCTGCCCTGCTGATGCTGGGAATGGTGATGAGGCGGCTCAGCAAGGCCACTGCTTCATGGGTGTGTGATGGATATTCATTCATGGTTATTATCGTTTGTTTTTCCCCATTTCATCGAAAACTTGCCCACATCCTGCAAACTGATGTCGTGATTGTCGGCTTGCAGGTTCTCAAAGCTCACGTTCTCTATGGGCGATTCGGACAACCCTTTGGCCTTGATGAGTGCGGGGCACTTGTTGATGGTGATATCTTTGAAGAAGATGTTGCGATAAACGGGTTTCAGAACATCGGTTTCGGGCTTGTAGAAGCGTTCGGCCTGTCGGCCCACATAGGTGGCTGAGCCCAGCATGTCCCAGTTGATGGCGGTGTGTGACGTAGAGTCTACCTTGATGTTTTCAAACCATAGATTCTCTCCTCCGCCCCCTCTGGGCCTCCGGGTCTTGAAGTAGAAGGCGTATCTAGGGCTCTTCATGGTTACGTCATAGGCATATACGTTGCGTATCATGGCCGCCGTTTCGCTTCCGATGGTTATTCCGCCCACTCCAGAGAGCACTTTACAGTGCCTTATCACCACGTTCTCGGTGGGCATGTTCTTCATTTTTCCGTCCATGCCGCGGCCCGACTTGAGGGTGAAACAGTCGTCGCCGGTGTCTAAGGTGGTGTATTCAACGAGGCAGTTGCGCGACGAGTCGAGGTCGATGCCGTCAGTGCGGGCTATTCCTCTGCTCGATACGGTGCACCCACGAATGATTACATTCTCGCAATAGCAGGGCACCAAGTTCCAGAAAAGCGAGTTTTCGAAGGTCAGCCCCTCTACGATGACGTTCTTGCAATACATCGGTCCGAAGAAAACGGGCAGGAAAACGCCCGTCGATGTGCTGTTGAAGAGCCGCTGATTGAAGGGTGTTTGTTGCAGCGCTTCGTCTATGCTGCCCTTGGCATGCTGCATGATGGGGCAGTCGCGGGGCGGTGCCACCAGCTTGCCTTGGCCTGTCAGGGCGATGTTTTCGGCTTTATAGGCATAGACAAGCGCCCCCAGCGAGATGACATCTACCCCCTCGTTGCGTGTGGCAACGGCCGGCAGATAGTCGTTGATGTTGCCGGAGAAGTGCAGTTCGGCCCCCTTCTCTATTCTTAACTCTATATTACTCTTCAGCGTGATGCGCCCCGTGAGCCACTTGCCTTGCGGCACGACGACCGTTCCGCCGCCCTTCTTGGCCATCCGGTCTATGGCTTTGGCAATGGCCTTTGTGCAGAGCGAGCCCTGTCGGGCACCCGTCTGCGTGATGCTGATGCTTCTTTTGGGTATGGCAGGCCTTTGCAACTGTGGCATGTCAAAGGGTGCCTGAATGGGCTCAATACTTGCTTCGGACAGGGCTTGCACGCCTGTCTGCGCACTGGCTGAGATGCTCAGAAGGAACGAAATAACCGCGATGAAATGGGATTTTTTTGATTGTTTCTTCATAAATTGTACTTAGTAGAGATGAATTGCATTCGCAAATTTACACAAAAAATTTTGTTTTTTGCTTATTTTATTTTATCTTTGCATAAATAAAACACACATTATACTATGCAGACAAATTGCCATCTCTCAGTGCTAATTCATGAGCAGGCAAAGAAATATGGAACTAAGCCAGCCCTTACGTTCCGTAGTTTCGGAAGTCTGAAGTGGAAGACCGTTTCATGGAACCAGTTTTCCGTTAGAGTGAAACAGGTGTCAAATGCCCTCTTAAACTTAGGCATCAAGCCGCAAGAAAACATTGCCGTGTTTTCGCAAAACTGTGTACAGTATCTTTATACCGACTTTGGCGCTTACGGAGTGAGGGTGTGCTCCATCCCCTTTTATGCTACATGCTCGGAGCAGCAGATACAATACATGATACAGGATGCCGGCGTGAGAATAGTGTTTGTGGGCGAACAAGAGCAATATGACAAGGCTCACAGGGTGTTTGCCCTATGTCCTTCGCTGGAACGTATCGTCATCTTCGACCCCAGCGTGCGCATCAGCACGCACGACCCGTATGCCCTTTACTTTGAGGACTTCCTGAAGTTGGGCGAGGGATTCCCCCGTCAGCCGGAGGTGGAAAAGCTGTGGAAGGAGGCCAACTATGATGACTTGTGCAACATTCTGTACACTAGCGGAACCACAGGCGACAGCAAAGGCGTGATGCTAACCTACGGACAGTATCATGCCGCGCTTGAAAACAACGACAAGTGTGTGCCGGTTGGCGAGAAAGACAGGGTGATAGACTTTCTGCCTTTCACCCATATCTTTGAGCGCGGATGGGCCTATTTGGCTCTCTCGGAGGGCGCCCAGCTCATTGTGAACACCTATCCCAAAGAGATACAAGACAGTATGCGTGAGACGCATCCCACCAGCATGTCGTCTGTGCCGCGCTTTTGGGAGAAGGTATATGTGGCCGTTATGGCCCGTATGGATGCCTCCAGCCAGGTGCAACGTAAGATTTTCTATCATGCACTGGCCGTTGGAAAGAAGTATAACATCGACTACTTGAGCCGTGGCAAGCGCCCGCCCCTCGCGCTGAGGCTTGAATATAACGTGGTGAACAAGGCCATACTGAGCCTTGTGCGCAAACAGTTGGGGCTCGAAAAGCCTAATATCTTCCCCACGGCGGGTGCTACGGTGTCGCCTCAAGTGGAAGAATTTGTCCATTCCATCGGTATAAACATGATTGTGGGCTATGGCCTTACGGAGAGTCTGGCCACCGTGTCGTGTGACCATGTAGGCGAACCTTACACCATAGGTTCGGTGGGCAGACCTCTGAGCGGCGTGCAGATAAAGATAGGAGAGAATGATGAAATCATGCTGAAAGGAGCCAGTATCACGCCCGGCTATTATCATCGTGACGAGTTGAATGCCAAGGCTTTTGATGCAGACGGCTTCTTTCATACGGGCGATGCAGGCTATCTGAAAGACGGAGAGCTTTACTTGAAGGAGCGCATCAAGGACCTCTTCAAGACTTCTAACGGCAAGTATATCGCACCGCAAGCACTGGAGGCCAAGCTGCTCGTAGACAAGTATGTTGACCAGATAGCTGTGATAGCCGACCAGCGCAAGTTTGTTTCGGCGCTCATCGTGCCTGAGTTCCGCCTGCTCGAGGAGTATGCCACGGAGCATCACATACCTTTCAAGACGCGAGAGGACCTGTGCGCCAGCAAGGAAATACACAAGATGATGATGGAGCGCATAGAGACGCTGCAGCAGCAGCTGGCCTCTTACGAGCAAATCAAGCGCTTCACGCTGCTTGCCCACCACTTCTCCATGGAGAACGGAGAGCTCACCAACACGCTGAAACTGAAGCGACCGGTGATCAACAAGAATTTTAAGGATGTCATAGATAAGATGTACGAAGAATGATAACAGCCGATCAACTGAAGGATGTAGAGCAGCGCACAGAGGCTTTGCACCATTATCTGAATATAGACGCAAAGAAAATAGAATATGAAGAGGAGCAACTGCGCACGCAGGCTCCCGACTTTTGGGACGACCCTAAGCGCGCCCAAGAGCAGATGAAGAAGGTGAAGGGCATAGAAAAATGGCTCAAAGGTTATAAGGAAGTGAAGCAGATGGCCGATGAACTGAGCCTGGCTTTTGACTTTTATAAGGAAAACCTGGTGACCGAAGAAGAGGTTGACGCCGACTATGCCAAGGCCATTAAAGCCATAGAAGACTTAGAGCTGCGCAATATGTTGCGGCAGCAAGAAGACCCTATGGAGTGTGTCATGAAGATAAACTCCGGTGCCGGGGGCACGGAGAGCCAGGACTGGGCGTCCATGCTCATGCGTATGTATATGCGTTGGGGCGAGGCTCACGGCTATAAAGTGACGGTGTCTGACATGCAGGAAGGCGATGAGGCCGGCATAAAGAGCGTCACAATGAAGTTTGAAGGCGGTGAATATGCCTACGGCTTCTTGAAAAGCGAGAACGGTGTGCACCGTCTGGTGCGCGTAAGCCCGTTTAATGCGCAGGGAAAACGCATGACCAGCTTTGCCAGCGTGTTTGTTACGCCCCTTGTCGACGATACCATAGAGGTGTATGTAGACCCGGCCCGCGTGTCGTGGGATACGTTCCGCTCTAGTGGAGCAGGCGGTCAGAACGTTAATAAGGTGGAGTCGGGCGTGCGACTGAGGTATCTATACCAAGATCCTGATACGGGTGAGGAAGAGGAAATACTCATTGAGAACACCGAAACACGTGACCAACCCAAGAACAGAGCCAAGGCTATGCAGCTCTTGAAGAGCCAACTCTACGACCGGGCCATGAAGAAACGCATGGAGGAACAGGCCAAGATAGAGGCCTCGAAGAAGAAGATAGAGTGGGGAAGTCAGATACGCAGCTACGTGTTTGACGACAGACGGGTGAAGGATCATCGTACCAACTATCAGACATCTGACGTGGATGGCGTGATGGACGGCAAGATAGACGACTTTATCAAAGCCTATCTGATGGAGTTTCCTACCACAGATGACAATCAGTAAATACCTTAATAAAAATTTAAACTATGAGCGAAAGAAGTAAAACTAACCGAAGCAAGCGCGAGCAAAAGCAGGAAAAGCAGGCTCAGCGCGTGATTAAATGGATAGCCGGAGTGTNNTGTTGTTCTTGCTGGCTATCGTTTATATGATTTATGTTATATGGCTTGCTAACGGATGAGCGGTATAGAGACAGAAAGAAAGTTCTTGGTGCGTAAGGATATGGACTGGAAGGCGCAGGCTTATGCCAGCAGCCACATCGTGCAGGGCTATTTTGCTGCTGTCAACACGGTCAGGGTGCGCATACGCGACTCGAAAGCCTACCTTACCATCAAGGGACCTTCGCGTGACGGCATATCAAGATATGAGTTTGAAAAGGAGATAAC
>DLDC01000236.1:0-12618 GCA_002480935.1 Prevotella sp. UBA7782
AGCACGTTTACCTTTGGTCCGTTGAGCATTTTCTTCTCGCTCTTGAGCGTGAAGATGCCTTTCTTATTGTCGGTCTGAGCGGTCTGTTCGGCTTTCTGCTGTTTGTCGTCCGTTGTATTCTGAACAGGCTTTGTTACTTTCTTTTCCGTTTGCATAACGTTATTTGCAGCCTGCTTAACGGCAGGTTGTGGCTGCGTTTCGGTGGTTATAGTTTCAGGTTTCTTAGGCTTTGGCTCTTCCTTAGCCTGTGGCTTAGGCTGCTGTGGCTGTTGCTTGGGTGCCTCTTTCTGTACCTGAGGCTCAGCCTCAACGGCTTTTTGCGCCTTCTCAGAGCTTACGGCAGCGGGCTTCTGTTCGGGCTTAGGGTTATTGATAGACGCACCAGACTTGCCAGCAACGTGCTTTGCTCCCAGTTGGTCAAGGTCTATTCTTCCCACCGGCTTGTATTGCTGGCGGTTGCCTCTGAGCAAGTTGTCGGCATTATTGTCGGCTTGCTTGGCTGCAGGCTTCTTCTCCTTGGGTTTCTTGGTGAAGAGTTTCTCGGCCACTTTCTTTACATCCTGGTCTTTCTTGAATTCCTTCTGGAGTGCCTTATACTGGTTCTCGTTGAGCTTGAAGTTTGGGTCTTCCTTCACTTCGCCGAGTTCCGGTCGCTTTTTCAGGAACACCACTGCCGTCTGGAGTCCCACATTTAATTCTCTTACTGCTTTGTTAAATCTGATGTTCATCAACTATTTATTAATTATCGAATTCTGCTTTAAGTATCTTAATCACGTTGTCAACCGTCTCTTCCTCCAGGTCAGCCTTCTCGATGAGCATTTCACGCGGAGCGTTGAGCACCTGCTTGGCTGTCTCCAGTCCTATGCCCTTGATGGCATCTATCACCCATTGGTCTATCTCATCAGAGAACTCGTCAAGGTAGATATCCTCTTCGTCGTTGTTCTCCACCTCTCTGAACACGTCTATGGTATATCCTGTGAGCATGGAGGCCAGCTTGATATTCATTCCGCTTCGGCCTATGGCCAGACTCACCTCCTCGGGCTGCAAGTACACTTCAGCCTTCATGTTCTCCTCATCTATGTTGATGCTGTTCACCTTAGCGGGGCTCAGGGCGCGCTGTATGAAGAGTTTGGTGTTGCTGGTGTAGTTTATCACGTCGATGTTCTCACCGCACAGCTCTCTCACTATGCCATGCACTCTGCTTCCTCTCACGCCCACGCAGGCTCCCACAGGGTCAATGCGGTCGTCATAGCTTTCTACTGCCACCTTAGCTCTCTCGCCCGGCATACGCGCCACCTTCTTGATGGCGATCAGTCCGTCTTGTATCTCGGGCACCTCAGCCTCTAGCAGACGCTCCAGGAATATGGGGCTTGTGCGCGAAAGAATGATTTTTGGGTTGTTGTTTTCGTTGTCTACGCGCAGTATGACGGCTCTCACGGTCTCACCCTTGTGATACTGGTCTCCGCTTATCTGCTCCTGTTTGGGCAGTATGAGCTCGTTGTTCTCATCGTCTACGAGCAGCACCTCTCGCTTCCACACCTGATAAACCTCGGCCGAGATCACCTGTCCCTCGCGGTCCTTATACTTGTTGTAGAGCGTGTCGTGCTCCAGTTCAAGAATCTTGCTGGCCAGTGTCTGGCGCAAGGTGAGTATGGCGCGGCGTCCGAACTTGGCAAAGTCCACCTTCTCACTCACATCCTCGCCCACCTCATAGTCGGCTTCTATCTTCCGTGCGTCGGTAAGGCTTATCTGTTTGTTGTCGTCTTCCACCTCACCATCAGCCACTACGGTACGGTTGCGGTATATTTCGAAGTCGCCCTTAGCAGGGTTCACAATGACGTCGAAGTTCTCGTCTGAGCCGTAAATCTTTGCGATGACATTGCGGAAACTCTCCTCCAGCACGCTGACGAGCATGGTCTGATCGATATTCTTATTGTCTTTAAACTCCTTGAACGTCTCGATCATGTTGGGAGTGTTGTCTTCTTTCTTTCTTGCTGGCATAGCTATTTACTTGAAACTTATTACGTATTTAGTATATTTTACATTATCCATGTCGAACGTATGGTCCACGTCCATCTTCACGGGGCGCTTCTTGCCCTCGGGTTTTACCTTTTCGCTCACGCTCACAACAAAGTTGTTGCCGTCTACGCTCTTCAGTATTCCCTTGAGCTTGTGACCTTCCTGGTCCATCACCTCTACTTCATTGCCAATGTTGTTGACATACTGCTGATGCACCTTAAAGGGCTGACCGATGCCCGCCGAGCCCACTTCAAGCTCATAGTCTTCCTCATCCCGGTTGAGATGAGCCTCGATGAAGCGGCTCAGGTCCTCACAGTCGTTTATCCACACACCATCGGCATGGTCTATTTCAACCACGATTTTGTCATCAGGGCTGACTTGCAGATCCACCAGAAAGTACTCCTTACCTTCCAGCCACTGGTCAACCAAGCTTTTTACCACGTTTTTATCTATCATAGATTTCGCGTTTATAAATAAAAATGAGGAACTCTCGTAGAGCCCCTCATTCCTCTGAACGCTGCAAAATTACAAATAAAAGTTGGGCTATGCAAATGTTTTCCTAACTTTCTGAAATTATTCCACCGTACCGTGCCCTACAATTCCCCAAACCTGGTGCCCAAAATCAAAATCAGAGACTGCCTGACGGACTAGCCGGGCGAAGCCGAACAAGCAGCAAGGCAGAAGGTGGAGAAGCCGTCATATTGGCGCTTCTTATAACTAATTGATTATCAGATGATTTACAAAAGTGCCCATTTTACCACGCGAAATAGGCACTCTTGTGACCTAAAATAGGCCTTTTTGAAGAGCCGTTATGCCCTTTTTGTCTGACAAGGAGGGGCATGCCGCCTTTTCGTCTTGAGCAGCCGAAGGGCTGAGAGAAGGCGCGACAAGCGGCAGGGTGCGCGCCGTCAGAGCATCTTACCCAAAAAGGCACGCAGCCGTTCGGACTTCGGATGAGCGAACACTTGTTCGGGGCGGCCCTCCTCTTCTATCACCCCATCGCTGAAGAAGAGCACCCTTGTGGCCACCTCGCGCGCGAAAGCCATCTCATGAGTAACCACAACCATCGTCATGCCCGTGTGTGCCAGCTCGCGCATGAGCTGCAGCACCTCGCCCACCATCTCCGGGTCGAGGGCGGAGGTCGGCTCGTCNNACCTCGTGGACCATCTCGGGGTCGAGCGCCGAGGTGGGCTCGTCAAAGAGCATCACGTCGGGGTTCATGGCCAGTGCGCGCGCTATGGCCACGCGCTGCCGTTGCCCACCCGACAGGCTGTCGGGCCATTCGTCAGCCTTGTCGGCCAATCCTATGCGCTGCAAGAGCTGCATGGCCGTGTCTGAAGCTTCCTGCCGTGACATCTTGCCCAGCGTGACCGGAGCCAGCATAATGTTGCGGCGTATGGTGAGATTGGGAAAGAGATTGAACTGCTGAAACACCATGCCGATGCGCTCGCGCATCTTGTTGATGTCTATCTCGGGCGATGTTATGTCGGTGCCCTCGAAGTATATGTGTCCGGAGGTGGGCTTCTCCAGCAGGTTGATGCTGCGCAGGAAGGTGGATTTACCACAACCCGACGGACCGATGATGGCTATCACCTCGCCTTGGCGCACGGTGGTGGATATGTCTCTGAGCACGGTGTGGCTGCCGAAAGCCTTGTGCAGATGCTCTATACAGATGAGCGGCTTGCGCCCATCGGCAGGGCTCAGGATGGGCTCAGCGCCCTGATGTGTGTTATCTGATGCGTTCATTGCTTCTTAATTTCTTTTCGAGTGCGCCCACGGCCGACGACAGTGTGAGCACGATGGCCAGGTAGATGAGAGCCACGATGCCCAAGGGCAGCATGGCATCGTAAGTAATGCTTCGTATGATGTCACTGCCTTTGGTAAGGTCCATAAGCCCTATGTAACCGCTGATAGACGTTTCCTTGAGCAGTGTGATAAGTTCATTGCCTATTGCAGGCAGCACATTCTTGAAGGCTTGTGGCAGGATGACGTGGCGCAATGTCTGCCCGTAGCTGAGTCCCAACGAGCGTCCGGCCTCCAGCTGTCCACGATCTACCGACATAATGCCGCTGCGCACCACCTCGGCAAGATAGGCCGACGAGTTGATGCCAAAGGCCACTACGGCCACAAACACCTTGCTCACATCGGCCGCGGCAAAGATAACATAGTAGATGATGAGCAGTTGCACCATGGTTGGCGTGCCCCTTATCACCACCAGGAAGAGCTTGCACAGGGCGTTGGCCACTACATAACGCCCCGTGCGGTCGTGTGTGGTGCGCACAATGGCGATGAGTGAGCCCAGAAAAAGGGATATGAGAATGGCAAAGAAGGTGATGATGAGGGTGTTGCCCAGTCCTTGCAGCAAGTAGAGATAGCGGCCGTCTACCAGAAAGTCTTGCCTAAACTTCTGTCCTAACGACTGCGCCGCCTGCCTATGCGCGGCCACCGGAACGATGATGACCTGCTTGCTCTGGGCATAGCACTGTGTGAAGCACACGTTCTTCCGGCGGTCGGGGGTCACCGTGAGGGCTGATGCTCCCACGTCGGCCTTGCCCGTCTGCACGGAGGTGAGCACGGCATCGAAGTTCATATCCTCTACTTGCAGTGTCATGCCCAGCACATCGGCCACGGCCTGCATGATGTCGATGTCTATGCCCACGATGCGTCCGTCCTGATAATACTCATAAGGCTTGAAGGTGGCATTGGTGGCCACCACGAGCCTGCCGTTGGGTCTGCCTATGGCTTTGGGCTGATAGGCCACGCCCATTCCGCCCTGCACGTGGCGCCGGCGTATGGAGTCGAGCGTGCCATCGTTGGCCAAGAGCCTCAGCGCATGGTTTATCTGCCGTGCCAGACTCTGCCTGTCGCGGCTCACGCAAAAGGCATAATCGTCTTTGCTGAAAGCCTGGGGCAGCAGTGCCAGACCGTCGTTCTGCGCCACAAAGGCACGCGCCGGAAGCTCATCTTCTATCACGCAGTCCACCTTGCCTTGCATCAGCGCCTGTATGGCATCGGCCGTCTTGGTGAACCGCTCCACCTGTGTGCCCTCCTTGTCATGCTCCATGGCCGAAGCCTTTGTGTCAGCCACGGTGCCCAGCTGCACACCTATGCGGCTGCCGGGCAGGTCGGCCTGCGAGCGTACCACCTTTTTGCGGCCTCCGCAACAGCACAGCACGACGAGCATGCAAAGGCACAACATTGTCTTGATAATGTATCTCAAAGCTTTGTATAATTTTCCGGCAAAATTAAGAAAAAACCATTAAAAGGCGCATGTCGGCACGCTTTTTATCATCTTTTCACCCTTCCGGGCCCTTCAGCTGCCCGCTTGCAAGATGAAAAAAAAACGGTTGGTACCCTCCTTCAGGCACCAACCGCTCGTTAGTCATGTGTGTGAATATTAATACAACGGATGCTGCTGACCTTGCAATCCCTTGTTGATGTCAATGATAGAAGTAGTGTTGAGCGGAAGTATTTCCACCTTGTTCTTCTCCAATCCACGGAAGAGAGAGGTTGTCATCCATGCTTCTTTTGCCGAGATGTTATGATTGCTGTTGATAAATCCCTTGGTAGCCTGAAACATATTCTGCACGGTATAGCCTTGCTTTGCATAAGCCGCAGAATCAGAACGAGTGATGGCAGTGTAGCTCATGCGCACAAGAGGCGATTTAAATCCGCTTGGTGTCTCGGGCTTATAGGCCGCATAGCGGTCTATGTTGGCAAAGCGGCCCTCACCGGCAGCCATCTTCAACAGGTCGGCCTTGGTCTGCGTAAGTGTTTCATAGAGGATGTTCCATCTCACCAAATCGGTACGGCGCCATCCCTCAAAGCCCAGCTCCAGCTTTCTCTCTTCCTGAATGGCCTTCAAGAAAGCATCGTGCGCGGTAGGTATGTCGCCCACCTTTGAGGCGTCGCCACCGAAAGCGCGCAGGCGTACTTGGCGAAGTGCGTTGACAGCTTCGGGCGTAGCGCCATTGTTCAGCTCATTGAGAGCCTCAGCATACATAAGCAACACGTCAGAATATCTGAGCAGAGGAAAGTCTATCTCCCTGACATTCACTTTCGCACCCGCATCAGTTTTCCAGTCTACACGAAACTTTCCGATGGTCATACTGGGATAGCCATTCAGCTTTCTGGTGCCCACTTTGTCTTTTGTTCCGTCATAGCCATAATTGCAAATAGCCACGTCGCGGCGCTGGTCGCCATCAGCAAAGTCGAAGTAATAAACGGGATTGGCTATCATTTGTGGCGCAGCCTTGCCATACATCGTATTAGTGTGTGAGAAGATGCCGTTGGTGTAACCTACGTTATAGCTGCTCACCTGTGTGCCATACTGGCCCACCTGAAGCATGGTCTCTTTGTCGAACTTCTTCTCAAGAATGTCTCTCCACACCGTTTCATAAGATGGCAGCAAAGAGTTTTCGCCCCGGTCGATTACTGCCTTGCAGGCATCTGCCGCAATCTGATAGAGCTGTCTGATGCGCGCTTCATCGCTACGCTTGGCCATCTTTACGGAAGAGGGATCGTAAGTGTTGAGATCCCATCTGAGCGAATAGCCTGCCGCATAGAGGGCTATACGGGCCAATGTGCCGTAAGCGGCGTTTTTGGTAAAGCGCTCGCTCTCACTTCCGACCGTCTTCTCGCTGGCCCACGACAGCAGTGACACGGCACGCTGCATATCGGCTATGATATGGTCGTATATGGTGTCACGGCTTGTGCGTGACGAGTAGAAGCTGCTGGCGTCTGAAGTAGGCGTGGTGATGAAAGGCACATCACCGAAAAAGCGTATCAAATTGAAATAGTTCTCGGCACGTATGGCCAAAGCCTCACCCAACAGATGATTGAGCTTTTTCTGCTCGGAAGCATCAGTGCTGCTCATGCCCTGCAACTTCTTGATGCACACATTGGCATACTCGATGCCCTTATACATCGCGTTATACAAGCCGGTAGGCGCATTAGACGACGTATAGACATAATTAGCTATCTGATTTTTGGAGTTTGTCTCACCCTCGGTAGAGAAGCATTCGTCGGTGCCCATACCGAGCTGATAGAAGAACTCGCGGTTGAATGTCTGAGGATAGCACCCCAACACGGCCATCTCTGCCTTGTTGACATCCTCGAAAACCGTTTCACTGTTATACTTGCTTTCTGAAGGCATGTCAAGATAATCGCTGCATGAGGCAAGCCCCAACATCATCAGCGCAGACATGCACAGGCATATTATATTCTTTTTCATGATTGTTGCTTAATTAAAATTAGAACGTAAGATTCATGCCAACTACGAAACTCTTTGAACGAGGATAGGCAGAATTGTCTATACCGGGCGTAAGGGCACTGGATGAAGCTGACACTTCAGGGTCGAAGCCGTCATATCCCGTAATGGTGCAAATGTTATTGAGCGTGGCATACAGTCGCAGGCTCTGCACCTTAACCTTTTGCATCCATGTCTTGGGGAAGGTATAACCCAAAGTGATGGTGCTCAGTCTGAGGTAGCTGCCGTCTTCTATATAGGTGTCGAGTGGGTCGGATATGGCTATTCTGTTGTCGCTGTGAACGCTCCACATCTGACTTTGTGCATGCTGATTGGGGTTGAGCTGAGCCAAACGAGCCAAGTCTGTTGTTTCCTTACCGGTGAGCGGATCGATCAAGGTATACCTGTTAGCCATGGCAGCCAGTGTGTTCTGGTTGGGCAAATAGGGGCCTATATATCGCTGGGTGTTCATGTTGAACACGTCGCCACCCACAGAGAAGTTCATGAAGATATTCAGATCAAAGCCTTTGTAGCTGAACGTGTTGCCCAAACCACCGGTAAAATCAGGGTTGGCATTGCCTATCACGGTTCTGTCATCGGTGCTCCACACGGGATTGCCTTTGGCATCTGTCTGTCCTGCCGTGCACACATACTTCACGTCACCGGGCTTGACAGCGCTTCTGGTGCGTCCTTTCAGAGAAGGCACACCATCCTTTAAGGTATATGAACCATCAGCATTTTGCGTAAAGTCGTCGGTGGTATAGACACCCGCAACCTTGTATCCATAGAACTGTCCTAAGGGCTTTCCCTCTTCTATCTTGAACCACATACGGCTGTCATAGTCCTGTATCATATAATTGTTTTCGCTGTCGCTGCCATACAGGCTTAACACTTTGTTGTGGTTGAAAGCGATATTAAGATTGGTGTTCCAAGTGAAGTTCTTGGTAGAGATATTGGTAGAATTCAATACAATCTCTACACCTGTGTTGCGTATAGAGGCCAGGTTCTGATACTGATAAGAATAGCCTGTAGATGTAGGAATGCGGTTTTGAATGAGCAGATTGTCTGACTTGTTGTTGTAATAGTCGATGCTTCCGTTCAGCCTTCCTTTGAAGAAGCCGAAGTCAAGACCCACATTTAAAGTAGTGGTTTTCTCCCATTTCACCTCGGGATTACCAACCGTTGAACCCGGAACGAGGGTAGGTATCACCTCAGAGCCATTGGTATAATAGCCTGCTCCATAGTCCGTGGCATACATATTGTCATCTATATTGTCGTTGCCGGTGGTACCTATACCTACTCTCAGCTTCAAGTTTGACAGCCAGTCTTTGGTGGGTCGCATCCAAGACTCCTCAGTGATGCGCCATGCAGCACTTGCTGATGGGAACCAACCCCACTTATGCCCCTTGCCGAACTTAGAGCTGCCATCGGTACGCAGGGTAGCTGTGAGGAGGTATCTTTCGTTCCAGTTGTAAGAAGCTCTGCCGAAGAAAGAAACCAATCCACGCTCGCTCTTGCCCGATGCCCAAGAATAAGGAGTAGCCATCGTGACATTGTTCAAGCCGAAATTAGCCTCCGGGAAATTATGATACTCGTTGTTCAGATTCATCTTTCCACGGTTGTAGACCTCATGTCCCAACAACACGTTCACGTGATGGAGCCCATACTTGTGCGCCCAGTTCAAGGTGTTGGTGATCTGCCAGGTAGATTGCTCGGCGTTGTTTCTGTATCCATAAGGGCCGCCATTGTTCTTTGCGGCACGTGTATAGCCCTTATCCCAATAGTCGGCACGCGCCTGCTGCCACGTATAACTGTAGGCAGTGCGCCAGGTAAAGTCTTTCAGAAAGTCGAACTCTATACCTGCGTTCATCGTCCAGAGCCTTGTGCGCTTGGTATTATCTATACTCTCGTTACTTAACAGCGGATTTTCTATATCATATTGAGAGTCGATAGACATCATGTCTTCAGAGATATCCTCGCCTAACATCTGCTCGTCTGTGAATCGGGCACCACCCGTCGCAGGCTGAAGAATAATGTTTTTGAGTGAGCCTGAGAGTGAACCGCCGCCCTCAAGTTTTGTGTTCTGAAAGCTCGTTGCAAAGTCAAAGCGCACGCCTTTCCACAACTCATGATTAAGTTTCAGGCGGATAGAATTCTTGTCAACGCCGTGCTTAGACAGTATACCGTCCTCACCCGTATAATTATATGATAGCAAATATTTGGTTTTATCATTTCCTCCGCTTATGCTCAGATTGTGATTCATCGACGTGCCTGTGCCTCCGAACACCTCATCTTGCCAGTCTATGCCCTTACGGTTGGCATACATGTCGTTAATTCTGCTATAAGCACCTGTGTAAAAGTCGGCTGACGACACGTCACCACCATAGAAACTGGCAAAATTAGCCTCGTTTCCAGCCAGTGTCTGAAGCTCATACTCATACTTAACGTAATCGAGCGTACCCAATACATCCAACTTCTTGCCCAGCCAGTTCCAGCTATAATAAGTGTTATAGTTAACTTGTGTCTTTCCTTCCTTGGCACTCTTGGTGGTTATGATGATTACTCCGTTGGCACCTCTTGCACCATAAATGGCCGTAGCCGAGGCATCCTTCATGATGTCGATGGTCTCTATATCGTTGATGTCTATCTGCTGCAAAGCATTCTCCATCTCAAAACCATCTACGATATACAATGGTGTGGTGCTCTGAGTGATAGATGTTCCGCCACGAACCGTTATGTTTACATCGGCACCGGGCGCTCCGCTCTGCGACACGATGTTCACACCGGCAGCCTTACCCTGCAGTGCTTCTGCGGCAGTGGCCACAGGCCTGGAAGCCAAGTCTTTGCCTCCTACGCTCACGGTACTACCTGTCAGGTCAGCCTTACGAACCTTGGCATAACCTATTGCCACAACTTCGTCAAGCATTTGGGCATCTTCCTTAAGCACACAGTCGATGTTTGTGCGATTCTGAACATTCACCATCAGGTCTGAAAAGCCCACATAGGTAATCTTCAGCTGCTTTGTTCCATCTGGCACTTGAATCTTAAACTTACCGTCAATGTCGGTTACCGCTCCTGCCTTCGTGCCGGGTGCAGTTACTGTAGCGCCGATAATCTCAGTGCCTTTCGCGTCTTTCACTGTACCAAATATCGTATGAGTCTGCGCTATACCGCTCAGACAGCACAGCAGCATCACCAACAATACAAGGTAACGTTTCTTTAGTTTGTTGTTCATAATATTTAAAATGTAATTAATAGATATGTTTTTAATTCTCTGTTAAATGGGTCAGGCAATGCAAAAATTCACATCTTTGACTGCCGGTGCCATTGCTTTAAGCGTTTGTTTGGCTTACTTATCCCAGCAAGAAGCCTTCGTAGGATGACCTTTATAATACTCTGAAACTCTTTGATAAACTGAAAATCAGCCTAGAGCTATCAGATAGCTGCTAGGCTGGTTATGATTTATCCTAGCCATGCCCTGCGGATGTCAAGTCGGTTACTTATTCTCTGCACTCTCATTAAAGGCAGCCTCCTCAGCCGCGGCGATGATTTCTTCACGCGAGGGAGGCTCTTTGGCTGAGATGTCAGACAGGTCGAACTCGTCGGCATCATGCTTCTTACCGCCACCCACAGGCGTTGTCTTCGTGTGGACAGGCTCTGGTGTGTCGCTAAACACCTCTGTCTTGAAGGCTGTCTCGTGCTTCTCTTCCTGAGGCTTGCTGCCTACAATGAAATCGTTTTGTGGCTCCATTGTGGGCACCAAGTCCACCGGCTCTTCCTCCATCTTTGTTCTGTTGCCCTTAGCGGCAAACACTTGGTCGATGAATTGTGGCTCGCGACGCAGCTTTTGCAGCGTTAGCTTGGCTGCCTGTTGCTGACTTTCCTTCTTTGAGTAGCCTTTTCCCTGACCGCCTTTAAGGTCCTCTATGATTACCTGATAGTGAAACAAAGGGCTTCCGCTCTCATCTTGCTTCTGATCGAGCATCTCAAAGCTCACGTTCACTCTGTTTTTCTGACTCCACTCCAACAGTTTTGACTTGAAGTTTACCTCTTTGTAAGCCACCTTGTCTATGTTGATGAGCTCACCCAGGATGCGTTGCTTCATGAAGAACATGCAGGCATCGTAGCCTCTGTCGAGGTATAACGCGCCCACAAGCGCCTCGAAGGCGTTGCCACCCATATAGCTGTTGTGTGACGAGCTGTGCCCGCTGGAGAGCACAAGGTTGGTTATTCCCATCTCATCGGCCAGGCGGTTGAGCGTCTCGCGCTGCACAAGCTTGGAGCGGGTATTGGTGAGAAAGCCCTCGCGCTTGCCGGGAAAGTGCTCATAAACGATATCACCTACGATGGCATCCAGTATGGCATCTCCCAGAAACTCAAGTCTCTCATTATTCACGGGTCGCCCTTTAGCGTTGCGCCGTGCCACACTCTTGTGCATGAGGGCCAGCTTATAGTAGCTGATGTTGTGGGGATAGAGACCTATGACATGATACAAAGAAGAATAAAGCTCCTTTTCCTTGCGGAAAGGGAGCCTTATCTTATCGAAAAAATTAATCAACATACTTTTTGAAAATAACGCATGCGTTATGTCCGCCGAACCCGAAGGTATTGCTAAGTGCTACACGCACCTCACGCTTCTGTGCTTTGTTGAACGTGAAGTTCATGTTATAGTCTAGCTCGGGATCGTCATCGCCTTCCACATGATTGATGGTAGGAGGAACAACATCGTTCTTCACAGCCAGCACGCAGGCCATTGCCTCAACGGCACCGGCGGCACCCAGGAGGTGACCTGTCATACTCTTGGTAGACGAAATGTTGAGTTTATAAGCATGATCGCCGAATACATCCTTGATGGCTTTGGCCTCTGAGATGTCGCCAACGTGAGTTGACGTGCCGTGAACATTGATGTAATCGATGTCTTCAGGCTTCAGACCGGCGTCGTCCAGGGCAGCTTGCATAACGAGCTTGGCTCCCAGACCCTCCGGATGGCTTGCCGTGATGTGGTAAGCGTCGGCACTCTCGCCCTCACCCACCATCTCTGCGTATATCTTGGCGCCACGAGCCTTTGCGTGCTCAAGGTCTTCCAGGATAAGGCAACCAGCACCTTCGCCCATCACAAAGCCGTCTCGGCTGGCCGAGAAGGGGCGTGACGCGTGCTCAGGGTCGTCGTTGCGTGTGGAGAGAGCCTTCATAGAGTTGAAGCCACCCACACCGCAGGCGCATATAGCGCTCTCTGCACCACCTGCCACAATCATGTCGGCCTTGCCCAAACGTATGAGGTTGAAGGCATCAGCCAGGGCGTTGCTCGATGAAGCGCACGCTGACGTGGTGGCATAGTTAGGTCCATGGAA
>DLDC01000236.1:12641-12980 GCA_002480935.1 Prevotella sp. UBA7782
GCGATGTCGGAAATCATCATAGGTATGAAGAACGGCGAGAACATAGGGCCTCTGTCAAGATGCTGCCCATAGTCTACCACCTCCTGCTGGAAGGTGTTGATACCGCCGATACCTACGCCATAAATCACGCCGATACGGTTTTTATCGGCCTTGTCTAAGTCTAATCCGCAATCTTTGATGCCCTGAATGGCACTCGCCATAGCCAACTGCGTATAGCGGTCCATACGCCTGAACTCCTTCCTGTCGAGATAGTCTTTAGGGTCAAAGCCCTTTACCTCGCAGGCAAAGTGCGTCTTAAACTGAGTCGTATCAAATTGCGTAATAGGAGCAGCACCACTC
>DLDC01000236.1:13028-13348 GCA_002480935.1 Prevotella sp. UBA7782
AGTCCTGTTACTACTACTCTTTTTAATTCCATTAAAATAAAAGTTTACACTAACAATAAATCGAATAAAACGCCGCAAGAAAATTACTTTGCGTTTTCTTCGATGTACTTGATAGCGTCACCTACAGTAGCGATCTTCTCAGCCTTCTCGTCAGGAATAGAGATATTGAACTCCTTCTCGAATTCCATGATCAACTCAACGGTGTCCAGAGAATCTGCACCAAGATCGTTTGTGAAGCTTGCTTCGGGCTTAACCTCATCCTCGTTTACACCAAGTTTATCAACGATAATAGCCTTAACTTTTGATTCAATTTCTGACAT
>DLDC01000053.1:0-4276 GCA_002480935.1 Prevotella sp. UBA7782
TTGAACTTCTTCAGCTCGTTGAGCAGTATCTCATATTCTTTTCTGATGTCATCCGTGTCGCCTGGCACCATGAAGAGCAGCATAGAGTTGCGCTCTATGTGCCTTAGAAAGCGCAGTCCGAGCCCCTTGCCCTCGCTGGCACCCTCTATGATGCCCGGTATGTCGGCCATGACAAACGACTTGTTGTCGTGATAAGGCACGATGCCCAGCGACGGCTCCATGGTGGTGAAGGGATAGTTGGCTATCTTGGGCCGTGCGCTCGACACGGCCGAGAGCAGCGTAGACTTGCCCGCGTTGGGAAATCCCACCAGGCCAACGTCGGCCAGCAGCTTGAGCTCAAGGATGATGGTCATCTCCTGCATGGGCTCTCCGGGTTGGGCGAAGCGCGGCGCCTGGTTGGTGGAGGTGCGAAACTGGAAGTTGCCCAGGCCTCCTCTGCCGCCTTTGAGCAGCAGCACGGTCTGGCCGTCGTAGGTAACGTCGCAGATGTACTTGCCCGTCTCGGCATTGTAGACCACCGTGCCGCAGGGCACGTCGATGTACACATCCTTGCCGTCGGTGCCGTGACACTTGTCGCGCCCGCCGTTTCCGCCGTGCTCGGCATATATGTGCCTCTGATATTTAAGGTGCAGCAAGGTCCAGTAGTTGTGGTTTCCCCTGAGGTATATGCTTCCTCCCTTGCCGCCGTCGCCGCCGTCAGGGCCTCCGTTGGGGTTGTACTTCACGTGGCGAAGGTGCATGGAGCCTCTGCCACCCTTGCCCGAGCGGCAGTATATCTTAACGTAATCTACAAAGTTTGAGCTCATATATAATCATTGGATGTGGCTGCCCCAAAGCATGGCAGCGTGATGAAAAAGCAAAAGGAACGATGCGTGGAGCCGGCTTTGTCAGGCTCCACGCATGATGACTTAAAGGGTGTCGATGATATCGCAGATGCGGTTGAAAATCTCATCAACAGTGCCTAAGCCTTCTACGTGATGATGGATGTTCTCCTTCTCATACCAGTCGATGAGGGGAGCTGTCTGATTGTGATAAACGTTGAGGCGCTTCTTGATGGTCTCTTCGTTGTCGTCAGAGCGGCCACTCTGCTTGCCTCTCAGCAAGAGACGCTTCATCAGCTCGTCTTCGGGTACGCTCAACTCTATCATGGCGGCTATCTTATGGCCTCTCTCAGCGAGCATCTTCTTCAACGCCTCGGCCTGGGGAATAGTGCGCGGAAAGCCATCGAAGATAACACCCTTATGGTCTTTGCCGAACGAATCGTACACACTGGCCAGGATGTTCACCATCAGGTCGTCGGGGATGAGCTGCCCCTGGTCTATAAATGCTTTGGCAGTCTTTCCCAGCTCGGTGCCTTTCTTAATCTCATTGCGCAGCACATCGCCCGTGGAAATATGCCCCAGCCCGTACTTCTCAATCATTTTGTCGCTCTGAGTGCCTTTTCCTGCACCCGGAGCACCAAAGATAACAATATTCTTCATGTTGTATATTTAGAAAAAGTTATTCGCTTACCAGCGTATAGATGTCTCTCAGATTGCGCCCCTGCTGGTCGTAATCGAGCCCGTAACCCAGAATAAAGTCGTTTGGAATCTTCATGGCGACATACTCTATGTCAACGTCTTCCTGCAGCTTTTCGGGCTTGAGCAGGAGCGTGCACACATGTATAGAGGCCGGATTTTGCTTTCTGAGCTGCGCTAGCATGTGCGCCATGGTCTTGCCCGTCTCTACAATGTCTTCCAAGATGATTACTGTGCGGCCCTTGAGGTCGGTGTTGATGCCAACAAGTTCCTTCACCTTGCCTGTTGAGGATGTGCCGGCATAAGACGCAAGCTTCACAAAGCTAATCTCGCAGGGAATGGTTAGCATGCGCATCAGGTCGGCCGCAAAGATGAAGGAGCCGTTCAGAACGGCCAGAAACAAAGGGTTCTTACCTGCCATATCAGCGTTGAGCCGGTCGGCAACTTTTTGAATATTCTTCAGGATGTCGCGTTCGGGAATGGAGGTTTCGAACGTTTTGTCCTTTACGGTTACTCTACTCATGATAGCTTTTAATTCGTTATTTTGCGCAAAATTACTAAAAATATGCCAAACATGCTACCATGATATGTATTAATTTTGTATTTTTGCGCTTGATATGAAGATTTTTACAAGTGCTCAGATACATGAGCTTGACAAATATACGATAGAACATGAGCCTGTCAAATCTATTGACTTGATGGAAAGATCGGCCAAAGCCATCACAGAAGCCATCACAGAGCAATGGACTAACCAAACGCCTATAGTGGTGTTTGCCGGCCCGGGTAACAATGGAGGCGACGCTTTGGCCGTTGCCAGAATGCTGGCCGAGCAGGCTTATGACGTGAGTGTTTACTTGTTTAACATCAACAAGAACCTGTCGGCTGACTGCTCCGTCAACCGCCAAAGGCTGTTGGATGCCAAGCGTGTGAAGAACTTTAATGAGGTGAATGTGCAGTTCGACCCGCCTGCTCTCACTGAGCGCACGCTGGTTGTTGACGGTCTCTTCGGCTCAGGGCTTAACAAGCCGCTCACGGGAGGATTTGCCTCGCTGGTGAAATACATCAACCAGTCGCCCTCAAAGGTGGTGAGCATCGACCTGCCTTCAGGACTGATGGCCGAGAATAACACCTTCAACGTGAAGGCAAACATTATTCATGCCGACCTCACACTCACGCTTCAGCAAAAGAAGTTGGCTTTTATGTTTGCCGACAATCAGGAATTTATTGGCAAACTACGCATATTAGACATTCGGCTTAGTCAGGAGTTTATTCAGAAAACCGACGCTCTCTACACCATTGTTGAGGAGAGTGACGTGCGCAGCCTGATACGTCCGCGCCCCGACTTCGCCCACAAAGGCACGATGGGCAACGCCCTTATCATAGCAGGCAGTTATGGCATGTCGGGCGCGGCCATCCTTTCTTCGAGGGCGTGTATGCGCTCCGGCGTGGGCAAGGTAACTATTCACACGCCTCTGCGCAACTACGACATCATGCAGATGGCCGTTCCTGAGGCTGTCATGCAGATGGATTCGGAGAATGAATATTTCTCTGAACCAGTAGAAACAGAAGACTTTGACGCTATCGGCGTAGGCCCCGGACTGGGCCGGAGAGAGGAAACGGCCATTGCGCTCATCTCTCAACTGCGCCGTACGCAATGCCCCATCGTGGTGGATGCCGACGCCTTAAATATCCTTGCCGACCATAGGGCATGGATGCAACAGCTGCCTAAGAACATCATTATGACCCCTCATCCCCGTGAGTTCGACCGTCTGGCCGGCAATATATCGTCTGGCGACTATGAGAGGCTGCACAAAGCGCAGATCATGGCAGAGCATTTGCAGGCCTATATCATACTCAAAGGTCACTATACGGCACTCTGCTTGCCCAGCGGAAGGGTGATATTCAACTCTACAGGCAATAGCGGAATGGCCACGGCAGGGTGCGGAGATGTGCTCACGGGCATCATCACCGGCTTGCTGGCCCGCGGCTATTCAGAGGGCAAGGCCTGTGTGTTGGGCATGTATCTGCATGGCTTGGCAGGCGATCTTGCCGCACGCGAAAAGGGCAAAGAGAGCCTCATAGCGAGCGACATCATCGACTATCTGCCCAAGGCCTATATGTTGCTCGACGATTAAAGGCCTCTGCCTTAATTGTCGAGCGTCACGCTGCTCACCGCGCCATTGGTTGCATAGACGTCAAGTGTGAGTTGCCCTTGGGGCAGCTTGCGCAAGTCTATCACAGGGCGGGTTGCTTTTCCTAGATCCATCTTGAAGGATTGGCCATCCGACATATTCTTCACCACAACGCTGTCTAGAGGCACATCGGCCTCTAGACTGAGGCTGTCGGTACCTTCTTGCGAGAAGAGTATGTTGACGGTAGGTGTAGCCTTCACGCTGTCTACGTGATATTGGCGGTCTACCCTGGGCTCTCCTTCACCCGTTTTGTTTANNGCGTAAACGGTAATCTTCGTGTCATACTTGTCTTTCTTCACCTCTTGTGCCGAGGCTCCTAGTGCGGTAAGAGACAGTAAGGCAATGACAGGCAATATTCTTTTCATCTTATAGGTTCAAAAAGAAAAGGCAAGTGGGCATTTCAAACCATGCCACTTGCCCTTTCATCATGTTATTTCTGTTATGGAATAATCATTAGTCGAGCTGAGCCAACTTGTTGTCAGAGCCAAGCACATCCGTAATCTTGTGCTTGTACATCTCCTCCATGTAAGCGCGAGCTACCTTGCCATACTGACGTGGGTCGAAGTA
>DLDC01000053.1:4301-4846 GCA_002480935.1 Prevotella sp. UBA7782
GAGTCGATGTTAATCTTGCAAACGGCGCTCTTGGCAGCCCTGCGGAGCTGCTCCTCGGGTATACCAACGGCATCAGGCAGCTTGCCACCGTATTGATTGATGATGTCAACATACTTCTGAGGAACAGAAGAAGAGCCGTGCAGCACGATGGGGAAGCCCGGAAGCTTCTTCTCAATCTCTGCCAGCACGTCGAAAGCCAATGGAGGAGGAACCAGCCTGCCCGTCTTCGGGTCGCGTGTGCACTGCTCGGGCTTGAACTTATAGGCACCGTGAGAGGTTCCTATAGAGATAGCTAGTGAGTCGCAGCCTGAACGCTGTGAGAAGTCAATCACTTCCTCAGGCTTTGTATAGTGTGATTCCTCAGCCTGAACCTCGTCCTCTACGCCTGCGAGCACGCCCAGCTCAGCCTCTACGGTAACATCATACTGATGTGCATATTCAACGCACTTTCTTGTCAACTCGATGTTCTCCTCATACGGTTTGCTCGAACCGTCGATCATAACAGATGAGAAGCCCATGTCAACGCAGCTCTTAACGAGCTCGAA
>DLDC01000053.1:4881-5416 GCA_002480935.1 Prevotella sp. UBA7782
TCAGGATGGTTGCATCCCAAAGACTTGGCATATTCTACTGCGCCTTCTGCCATATAACGAAGGAGAATAGGGTTGGCATAATTGCGAGCGCCCTTTGAAACTTGCAGGATAACCGGCGACTTCAGTTCAGATGAAGCCGTGATAATAGCCTGCAGCTGCTCAAGGTTGTTGAAGTTGAATGCTGGAACAGCCCAGCCGCCGTTAATAGCCCTCTTGAACATCTCGCGGGTATTAACCAATCCTAATTTCTTGTAATCTACCATAGTTGTTAGTTATTATAATTATGAGTATTGAATTCTTAATGAATACATTTGCAAATATAGTGCTTTCTTTCTTTTTAGCAAAGTTAATAAGGACTATTTATTGTTTCATTAGGGTTAAAAAATCATTTTTTAAGATATGTCAATTTGCAAAATAAGCTTTTTGACAAACGCAGTTAGCAAAAGAGCCTTTGTCAAAAAGCCATGCTTTTAGGTCTATAGGATGAGCTGAGCGTTAGGCTTTCTCAGGCTCAACATCTATGAAGCGCCATACA
>DLDC01000022.1:0-2682 GCA_002480935.1 Prevotella sp. UBA7782
TGCGGCGGAAGGGATAGAAGCGGCTCACCGACCAGTTGAGGTCGGGAAGAGTGAGCGCGATAGACGAGTCGCGCATGTTCTGCGAAAGGTTGGTTGTGGCGCTCAGGCTAAGCCCTATGCTTGAGAATTGGGTGCTCCAGCTCACACTTGATGTTCTGGTAGACTGTGTGAGGGTTTGCGGATTATACATGCTGTTGAGGTTGTTGCGCTCATAGCTCTCGGTGGCGAAGTTCACGCTGGCGGCCAGTGAGCTGAAGGGGTTGGCCTTAGAGTCTTGCCTGTGGCTCCATTGCACCTTAAAACTGGTTTCCTCACTATAGTCGGGCATACCTTTATCGCCTGTCTTGGTGTTCTGATAGCTTAGGAAGAAGCTGCCGCTATAGCGGTAACGCTTCTTGTAGTTGGTGGCTGCGCTGATGCCCCATGAGCCCTGTGTGTATATCTCGCCCAGCAACTTCAGATCCCACTTGTCGCTGATGGCAAAATAATAGCCACCGTCGCGCAGGTAGAAGCCGCGCGTTTGCTCGTCGCCATACGACGGCATGATAAATCCGCTGGAATATTTCTTGGTGAAAGGGAAGAAGCCATAAGGTATGGCCAGCGGCAGCGGCACGTCGGCCACTACCAGATAGGCCGGACCAAACACCACGTCCTTGCCCGGACGCACCTTGGCTCTAGACAGCGCTATATAGAAGTCGGGATGCGGCTCATCGCATGTTGTATAGCGGCCATGCTTGAGGTATATCACGCCCGAAGAGTCGCGCTTGCCTATTTCTCCGTGCAAGAAGCCGTCTTGTTGCTCGGTATATACACCGTTTATCATGCCCTTCTTCGACTTGAAGTTATAGGCCATGGTGTCGCTCTCATACTTGTCGTTGCCCAGCGCGAAAACGGGTTTGCCCTTGATGCCGCCCTCTGAAGCCGAGTCTTTGGTGCCCGTGGCGCGCACCAGCGAGCTGTCCATGCAAAGGTATATCTTGTCGCTGTTGAGGTTCATGGATTGATAATCCACCGTGGCATTGCCATACAGGTGGGCCACCTTGCTCTGTGCGTCATACACGATAGAGTCGGCTGCGGTGAAGTTCACGGGCGCGTCGATGCCGTTGCTTTGTGCCTTGAGCAGCGAGTCGCGGTGCAGCGAGTCGTCTATCATGCGATTGTGATGATAGATAGCCAGTGAGAGCGAGTCCATCTGTGTAGTGTCTTGCTTGGCGCCGTACCTGAGCGTGTCGGTCTGAAGGCTGTCAGCGGTTTTGTTGGCAGCACGTTTAAAAAAGGGCATATTGCCCTCTGCCATCACGAAGACGGCACAGAAAAACACGATAAAAACAGTCCACTTTATGCGCATAACACTACCTAAGATGCTGCAAAATTAGCTATTATATGACAAAAAACTTTGGTCTGAGCCCTTTTTAACGTTTCATCATCCAAACATTCTCTCCCATTCTCTGAATCGCTTCACGCCGTCTTGGCCGAAGCGTGCCAGGCTCTGCTCTGCCTGGGCAACGGTGCGGGTGCGCTCAAGATGCGACTTTGAATAGAACTTGTCGGCATAGCAGATGAGTTTTTCTTCTGTCGTTTCCGGCAGAAAATCCTGATCGGGCAACGGCAGATGCTGCTTCTCTATCTCCTGCCTGGTGATGCCGGCCCCCGTGTGCCGCTCACACACCCTGGCCAGGCGTGGCAGCCCCTCGGCCCTTAACAGCTCGGCGCCAATGCGTCCGTGGCAGATGTAGGGCTCGGTGCCGTAGCAATAGATGCCCGGCGCGTCGCACCTGAAGATGCCTATGTCGTGCAACATGGCGGCCGCCAGCACAAAATCGGGGTCTAAATTCAGTTTGGGATGAGAAGAAACAATCTGTAGCGCCATGTGCGCTACAGATTGACTGTGAGTGATGAGAACATGCCTCAGGGCATTGTCCTCAGGATAATATTTGTCGATGATAGTCTGATAATCCATTATTCAGCGTGCTCGCGCTCTATGTAAGCGATAACGTCACCCTTGCGCACCTTGGCTCCCTGCTTGGCATCTATCTCTACCAGCTTGCCGCCCAGGTCGGCTGGCACGGTTACAAACTCGCCCCATGGTGCCTGGATGTAGCAGAAGGCGTCGCCCTCGGTATATTTCTTGCCGATGTAAGGCTCTACGGCAGGTGCAGCCTCGCCGTCGCCCTGGAACTCCCAGAACAGCTGTCCCTTTACAGGAGCCACGATGGCGTCGGCCTTGGCGTGCTTGAAG
The DNA here is from genome assembly GCA_002480935.1 of Prevotella sp. UBA7782. The sequence continues at coordinate 2,240 of DLDC01000022.1, forward strand.
GCGGTAGCCTCTTCGGGGCTCACCTTAGCGCCCAGGCGTGCATCCTTGGCCTTCTGCAGGTCGGCCAGGAAGTTTTTCTTGGCTTGTCCGCTCTTATAGTTGCGATACTGCTCGGGGTGCATGGCCAGCTCGAAGAGCTCTTCGTCGTCTTGTCCGTAGTCCCAGCCGTTCTCGTCCATCTCTTTCTTGAAGTCGTCCAGATTGTTCTTGAGCAGCGTGTGCGGGTCTACATCGGTAAACTCTTTGCCTTGCTTCTTGGCCAGCTCCACCAGTTCGGGGGCTATCTTGCCCGGCACGCGGCCGCTCTTGCCCAATATCATGCCCCACATAGAGTCGTCCATATACACATAACGACCCTTGCCCTGCTCGAGCGAGAGAAGGTTCATCAGCGCGATGTTCTTGGTGTATTGGCTGAAGGGGGTTACGAGTGGTGGATAACCCAC
>DLDC01000022.1:2691-2961 GCA_002480935.1 Prevotella sp. UBA7782
AGCTTCACCAGCATGTCGTCCATCGAGAGTTCCTCCTCGCCTTTCTTCTTGCGCAGGTTGTTGATGGTGGTGCGTATGCCGCCCAAATCGGCCATCATGCTGCCCATCATGCCACCCGGCAGTCCGCAGCCCAACAGCAGCGACGACATGATTTTGTTTTGTGGATTGATGAAGTAGCCCAACCAGTCGTCTATAAACTCCTGTGTCAGGGCGCGCGCCTTCATATAAGCATCCATATTGATTTCGGGTACGTCGAACCCGGCATTCTTC
>DLDC01000022.1:3026-3202 GCA_002480935.1 Prevotella sp. UBA7782
GCTGTATCGATGATGTCGGCACCGTTACGGCACACCTCAAGCACGCTCGCCATGCTCAGGCCCGGACCTGAATGGCCGTGATATTCTATAACAATGTCGGGATGCTTGGTCTTTATCATCTTGGTGAGCTGCCCCAAAAAGGCGGGCTGACCAATACCGGCCATATCCTTCAGGCA
>DLDC01000234.1:0-3443 GCA_002480935.1 Prevotella sp. UBA7782
GCGCCTGCCACATCCCTACCCCACATCCCAAAAAGTAGCCAACATCATCCATCTACGGGCGAGTCCACCCTCCCCAGCGCCCCTATCCCACAACAAGACATGCACGCAGCTGCCGAAAGGAGCGCCACCCTGCAAAACACGAGCCCAATGAAGGCACTCAGGCAAGAATAATCTTGCCAAACCATACTTACAGTCATAAAAGGCGGAACAAAAATTAGTGTTTGTTTGTCAATATCGAAATAAATCACTATTTTTGCAAACGTATATACGAATTGCGCAAGAAAAATGAAAAAACTATTGTTCTCACTATTGGTGATCGCCTTTACGGTAGTGTTGGGCGGATGCCAGAGCAGCAAGCAAATCCCTTATTTCACTAACATCGACTCCATTAGCTTGGAGGCCTCCAGAGGATTGTTCGATGCCAAGATCATGCCTAAAGACATGCTCACCATCACCGTACACACCACCGACCCCGCTGCGTCGGCGCCCTTCAACCTGGCCGTACAAAGCTCTGTGGGCTCAGGCGGAAGTCTCTCGTCAAACACTGGTAACCTGCAGGGCTATCTGGTAGACAACGACGGCTTCATCAACTTCCCCATCATAGGCAAGATACACGTGGTGGGACTCACCAAGACGGAGTGCGAAGACCTTATCAAGAGTAAGATACAACCCTATCTGGCTCGGACAGAGAACCCCATCGTCACGGTGCAGATGAGCTCGTATCGCATCACGGTGCTGGGCGAGGTGAAGAGCCCCGGCGTTATTCCCGTGTCGCAAGAAAAGATGTCCATCCTCGAAGCCATTGCCTCGGCAGGCGACCTCTCGCTCTACGGACGCCGCGACAACGTGCTGCTGATACGCGAAGACCAAAGCGGTGAGAAGCATAAGGTGCGCCTGAACCTGAACGACGCCAACCTCATCAACTCACCTTATTATTATATGCAACAAAACGACGTGCTGTATGTGCAGCCCAACAACGTGCAAGCCAAGAACTCAGCCTTCGGACAATCCACCTCGCTGTGGTTCTCACTGGTGGGCATCGTGACCTCCGTGGCCTCGCTGCTGGTTAACATCCTGCGCAACTAACGGCGTTGCTGCATTTACACCTTATTATATATATANNATCACAAAAAACGAATAATATATGTGCGGAATTGTAGGTTATTTGGGTAAACGTCAGGCTTATCCCATCCTTATCAAAGGACTCAAGCGTTTGGAATATCGTGGTTACGACAGCGCAGGCGTTGCGCTGGTCAACGACGATGGCAACCTGAGCGTGTATAAAACGAAGGGAAAAGTAGCCAATCTGGAACAGCTGTGCGCAGACAAAGACCTTAGTGGAACAACCGGCATAGCCCATACACGCTGGGCAACCCACGGCGAGCCATCGTCTGTGAACGCCCACCCACATTACTCTGAATCAAAAAATCTGGCCATCATACACAACGGCATCATCGAGAACTATGCCGAGATAAAGAAAAACCTGATGGAGAAGGGCGTGAAGTTTCGCTCTGACACCGACACAGAGGTGCTCGTACAGCTCATTGAGTACATTCAAGTAAAGAAGAACCTCGACACGCTGACGGCTGTTCGCGTGGCCCTGCACCAGGTGATAGGCGCCTATGCCATCGCTTTGCTCGACAAGCGCCAGCCCGATCAGATCATCGCGGCACGCAAGCAGAGCCCGCTGGTGATAGGTATTGGCGACAACGAGTTCTTCCTGGGCTCTGATGCCAGCCCCATCGTGGAGTACACCGACAAGGTGGTGTACCTGGAAGACGGCAACATCGCCCTGATGAAGCTGGGCCAGGAGCTCAAAGTGGTGAGCATCCTCAACGAGGAGCAAGACCTGCCCGTGCAGACGGTAGACATCAATCTGGGTCAGATAGAAAAGGGTGGCTACCCCCACTTCATGCTGAAAGAGATTTTTGAGCAGCCCGAATGCCTCACCAACTGCATGAGGGGCCGCATCAACGCCGATAGAGACAGGGTGACGCTGAGCGCCATCATCGATTACAGACGGCAGCTGCTCGACGCTCACCGCATCATCATCGTGGCCTGCGGAACAAGCTGGCACGCCGGACTGATAGGCAAGCAGCTCATAGAACACTTCTGCCGCATACCCGTAGACGTGGAGTATGCGTCTGAATTCAGATACCGCAACCCCGTGATAGAGAAAGACGACGTGGTGATAGCCATATCACAGAGCGGCGAGACGGCCGACACACTGGCCGCAGTGGAGCTGGCCAAGCAGCAGGGAGCCTTCATCTACGGCATCTGCAACGCCATAGGCTCAAGCATACCACGTGCCACCAACACGGGCTCTTACATACACGTGGGTCCGGAGATTGGCGTGGCATCTACCAAAGCCTTCACAGGTCAGGTCACGGTGCTCACCATGTTTGCCCTCGCTCTGGGCGAGGCCAAGGGCACCATCAGCCGCAAGGACTATCTCGAAACGGTGAACGCGCTGAGCGAGATACCCGACAAGATACGCGAAGTGCTCAAGGGCAACAAGCAGATAGAGCAGATGGCACGCGAGTTTACCTATGCCCGCAACTTCCTCTATCTGGGTCGTGGCTACTCTTACCCCGTGGCTCTGGAGGGCGCGCTGAAGCTCAAGGAGATTAGCTATATACATGCCGAGGGCTATCCTGCTGCCGAGATGAAGCATGGACCCATCGCCCTGATAGACTCAGACATGCCCTGCGTGGTCATCGCTACAAAGGATGCCATGTATGAAAAGATACTCTCCAACATAGAGGAGGTGAAGGCACGCCACGGAAAGGTGATAGCACTGGTGACAAAGGGCGACTCCACCATAGCGAAGATAGCCGATGAGGTGATCGAACTGCCCGAGACCATAGAATGTCTGGAGCCTCTGGTGACCACCATACCCCTGCAGCTGCTGGCTTATCACATTGCCGTTTGCAAGGGCAAGAACGTAGACCAGCCCCGAAACCTGGCCAAATCAGTAACCGTTGAATAACCAAGGAGCGTCAATGGAAAGCAAGATACATGAGGATTGTGGCGTTGCCGTGATAAGACTTCTGAAGCCTTTAGACTACTACCAGCAGAAGTACGGCACGTGGATGTATGCCCTCAACAAGCTCTATCTGATGATGGANNATGGAGAAAGAGCACAACCGCGGTCAGGAGGGCGCTGGCATAGCATGCTGCAAGCTCAACACAGAGCCCGGCAACGAGTATATGTTTCGTGAAAGGGCCGAAGGGTCTAACGCCATCACCGAGATATTCGGCGCCGTGCAGCACAAGTTTCGCGACCTCACGCCCCAACAGCTGGCCGACGCCAAATGGGCCAAGGCCAACCTGCCCTTCGTGGGCGAGCTCTACATGGGTCATCTGCGCTACTCCACAACAGGCAAGAGCGGCATTACGTACGTGCATCCCTTCTTGAGACGCAACAACTGGAAGGCTAAGAA
>DLDC01000234.1:3482-4481 GCA_002480935.1 Prevotella sp. UBA7782
CCAGAAGCTGGTGAAGCAGGGACAGTGCCCACGCATCTACAGCGACACCTATATATTATTAGAGCTCATGGGCCATCGTCTCGACCGCGAAGCCGAGCGCAACTATCGCGAGGCGTGCAAGTTGGGACTGAAAGACACCGACATCACACACTACATAGACGACCACATGGAGATGGCCAACGTGCTGAAGACCACCCTGAGCCAGTTTGACGGAGGATACGTCATAAGCGGTATCACAGGCTCGGGCGAAACCTTCACCATGCGAGACCCATGGGGCATAAGGCCCGTGTTCTACTATCGCAACGACGAGATTGTGGTCATTGCCTCCGAAAGGCCCGTGCTGCAAACCACCTTCGACCTTGAGTGCGACGACATCTGCGAGCTGCAACCCGGCGAGGCCATCATCGTGAACAAGCACGGACAGTGCAAGGTGCAGCGCATACTGCCGCAAAAGGGCGACGCGGCCTGCTCGTTCGAGCGCATATATTTCAGCCGTGGCTCAGACAGAGACATATATCGCGAGCGCAAAAAGCTGGGCGAGCAACTCGTAGACCCCATTCTGAAGGCCGTGGACTATGACACCGAGCACACCGTATTCTCGTTTATACCCAACACGGCCGAGGTTGCGTTCTACGGAATGCTTGACGGCTTTAAGCAATATGTAAACGCTCAGAAGATAAAACGCATAGAGCAGCTGGGCCATATACCCACTCATGAGGAGCTGGAAGAAATTCTCTCAGCCTATGTAAGGTCAGAAAAGGTGGCGTGGAAGGACATTAAGCTGCGCACCTTCATCACAGAGGGCAACTCAAGAAACGATCTTGCCAGCCACGTTTACGACATTACGTACGAGAGCATCGTGCCCCATCAGGACAATCTGGTTATCATAGACGACTCCATCGTGCGCGGCACAACGCTCAAGGAGTCTATCCTGCGCATCCTGGACCGCCTGCATCCGCATAAGATAGTCATCGTGTCGAGTGCGCCGCAGATACGCTA
>DLDC01000234.1:4514-6223 GCA_002480935.1 Prevotella sp. UBA7782
CCGTCTGGAGGAGTTTTGCGTATTCCGCGCTACCATAGAACTCATCAAGGAGCGCGGTATGTACGACCTGGTAGACGACACCTACCGCAACTGCCAGCTGGAAGTGGCCAAGAAGACGGGCCCCATACGCAACTGCGTGCAGGCCATCTACGAGCCCTTCAGCGTAGAAGAGATTAACCGCAAGATAGTAGAGATGCTGCGGCCTGAGGACATGAAGACCCCGGTAGACATTGTTTACCAGTCTATCGAGGGCCTGCACAAGGCTATACCCGACCATAAAGGCGACTGGTATTTCACCGGTAACTACCCCACACCGGGTGGTATGCGCCTTTGCAACCAGGCTTTCATCAACTACATAGAGAAATATTACCAATACGAACAGAAATTCTAAACACGATATGCGAAACGTTACATTAGTCTTGAGTGATGGAACTAAGTTCCATGGAAAATCTTTCGGATACGAGAAGCCCGTTGCCGGAGAGGTTGTTTTCAATACGGCTATGATGGGATATCCTGAAAGTCTCACCGACCCTTCCTATGCCGGGCAACTCCTCACCATGACTTACCCGCTCGTAGGCAACTATGGCGTGCCGCCACTCACCAAAGACGACAACGGCATAGAGCGCTTTATGGAGTCTGATCGCATTCACGTCTCGGCGCTCATCGTGGCCGATTACTCTGAACAATACTCCCACTGGAATGCTCAGCAGAGCCTTGCCGACTGGCTGAAGAGCGAGAAGGTGCCCGGCATAACGGGCATCGACACGCGACAACTGACCAAGGTGCTGCGCGAACATGGCGTGATGATGGGGCAGATAGTGTTCGACGACGAGCCCGACAACATACCGCAGGCACAGTATGAGGGCGTTAACTTCGTGGATAAGGTGTCGTGCAAGCAGGTGATACGCTACAATGAGGGAGCCGGAAAGAAGGTGGTGCTCGTAGACTGTGGCGTAAAGAACAACATCATCAGGTGTCTCATCAACCGTGGCGTGGAGGTTATCAGGGTGCCCTGGAACTATGATTACACATCGATAGAGTTCGACGGACTCTTCCTGGCCAACGGTCCCGGCGACCCTGACACATGCGCTCCGGCCGTGGAGGTGATACGCAAGTACATGAGCCAGGGCACAAAGCCCATCTGCGGAATATGCATGGGCAACCAACTACTTGCCAAGGCAGCCGGCGCTACCATCTATAAGCTGAAGTACGGACACCGCTCACACAACCAGCCCGTGCGCCTGCTGGGCACTACAAACTGCTATATCACCTCGCAAAACCATGGCTATGCCGTAGACGCCAAGACACTGCCCGGCGACTGGGAAGAGCTCTTCGTGAACATGAACGACGGCTCTAACGAGGGCATACGCCATAAGAGCAACCCCTGGTTCTCCAGTCAGTTCCACCCGGAAGCGTGCTCAGGACCGGTAGACACCGAGTTTATGTTCGATAAGTTCATCGAGACGCTCAAGTAACCTTTATCTCCTTACCCTTTTAAATATAATCACTTAAAAATGAAGGACGCTAACATAAAGAAAGTATTGCTTCTGGGTTCAGGAGCGTTAAAGATAGGTGAGGCCGGCGAGTTCGACTATTCTGGCTCACAAGCCCTCAAGGCTCTGCGCGAAGAAGGCGTAAGCACCGTGCTCATCAACCCCAATATTGCCACCGTGCAAACATCAGAGGGCGTGGCCGACCAGATTTATTTC
>DLDC01000234.1:6271-6867 GCA_002480935.1 Prevotella sp. UBA7782
GACGGCATTCTCCTCTCCTTCGGAGGGCAGACAGCGCTCAACTGCGGAGTGGAGCTTTACAAGAGCGGAGTGCTCGAAAAGTATGGCGTAAAGGTGCTCGGAACACCCGTCGAGGCCATCATGAACACCGAAGACAGAGAGCTCTTCGTAGAAAGACTGGACGAGATAGGCGTTAAGACCATCAAGAGTGAGGCCTGCGAAGACATTCAGGCAGCACGAAAGGCTGCCCGCGAGGTGGGCTACCCCGTCATCATACGCGCCGCCTATGCCCTGGGCGGTCTCGGCTCAGGCTTTGCCGACAACGAGGAAGAGCTGAACCGCATCTGCGAAAAGGCCTTCTCCTTCTCGCCGCAGGTGCTGGTTGAGAAGAGCCTCAAAGGCTGGAAGGAAATTGAATACGAGGTGGTGCGCGACCAATATGACAACTGCATAACGGTGTGCAACATGGAAAACTTCGACCCGTTGGGCATTCATACGGGCGAATCTATTGTCATCGCGCCCTCACAAACGCTCACCAACTCAGAGTATCACAAGCTGCGCGCACTGGCCATTAAGATAATTCGCCACATAGGCATCGTGGGCGAGTGCAACGTGCA
>DLDC01000134.1:0-1420 GCA_002480935.1 Prevotella sp. UBA7782
CCAAAACCAGAAGTGGCTGAAGATATGCGTCATGGCATAAAGAATGACCGACGAGGAAGCCCGCTCAGTGCCTATGCGCGGTGCCAGTTCCATGATGCGGTAAGGTTCGCCACCCATAAGTCCGCCGGGCGTGGCATAGTTGAGGGCAAAGCCCGACACGGTAATCTTATAGAGCCACAGAAAAGGAACATGCGACTTGTTAGACCTACCATGTTGCGTCTGACTCTTGATGATGAGATACCATGCCGTGGTGTTGAGGGCATAGAGATACACCCACAAAAGCACCACAGCAAAGAACCAATAGCCCGCCCGGCTGATGCCCGCCAGCACCTCGTGCAGATTGAGGTTGGTGAGCATGACGGCAAACACGGCGATGCCGAAAAGAAAAAACGCATTCTGATATTTCTTCTTCATAAGAGCTCAAGCACCGAAGATAGTCATTGACATGATATAGAAGCTACTCAGCAGCGTTTGCATCACCCTGCCCAACTTGCTTCTGGGGCTTGGCGACAGCCTTGTCTTTTGCCACACGGTCTTCGCGTTTTTTAGGTATGGCAAACCTCACCTTGTCACTCTCATCACGCTTCTCATGATAGAGCTTGGGCAATGGCGAACTAAGTGGCGCGTCAAACTCCCGACGGTTGCGGTAGATGTCTATGGCCAAGTATATGGCGTGGCGCATGGCTGAGCCATCCATCATATTTTTGCCTGCTAGGTGCAGCGTGCTGCTCAGTTCGGGAGCGGTGCGAACCAAGGGCAAGCCGGCAGTGAAGTTCACAGCATAGTCGGCTGTGAGTGCCCTGAAAGGTGCCAGCCCCTGATCGTAGTACATGGCCAATATGCCGTCAAAAGTGGTGAAGCTGTCTGTGCCGAAGAAGCCATCTGCTGCATAAGGGCCGAAGGCTTGCACGCCCTCTTCCACCAACTCGTTAATGGCAGGTGTTATAATGTCCTGTTCTTCAGTGCCCAGCAGTCCACCGTCGCCGCCTTTGGGGTTAAGCGAGAGCAGGGCAATGCGCGGTCCGGAGATACGAAAGTCGCGCATAAGGCTGTCATTGAGCGTCTTGACACTCTTTTTCAAGCTCTCCTTGGTTACACATTCTGCAACTTGTTTAAGAGGCAGATTGCGAGTGGCCAGCGCCACACGCATGTGCTCGTTGACCATAACCGACAGCCCTTGTCCGTCTGAATCGAGGTGATCCTCTATATATCGGCTCTGACCACTAAAGTGGAACACGTCGGTATTGTCGATGGGTGCCGTGACGAGAACGTCTACCAAGCCTTTCTTATAATCATCCAAAGCCCTGTCTATAGCCTGCAATCCAGCCTCGCCCGACTCCTCTGCAGCCTGTCCCAGCTCTACTTTTATCTCCTCGTCAAATACCGTGAGCAGATTGATGCGCCCGGGACGTGCCTCTTC
>DLDC01000134.1:1445-2747 GCA_002480935.1 Prevotella sp. UBA7782
TTGGGCGAACCGTAGATGATGGGCGTGCACATATCGAGCATCTCAGGAGCGTCGAAAGCCTTGAATATCATCTCATAGCCCACACCGTTAGTGTCGCCGTGAGTGATTGCCACACGTATTTTTTTGTTATTGTCTATTGTTGCCATTATGATTGTTTTTTGTTGTTTCCTTATTTATATGTATTGTATAGAGGGCAGCCTCCAACTGCTTCACCAGATTGCGCTTGGGCATTTCGGGAGCGTAGACAAAGCCTTCGGCAATGATGCACCGCCGTCCTTGGCAGAATATATGCAGTACATAGGGGCCTCCCATGGCATCGCCTTGCATCTGCCACAGTCCAGCGGCCAGGTATCGGGGTTGCCCAGGCTGTGTCAGCAGCCTGTCTATAGTTGCTGTTTGCATATACATGCCCTTGCGCTCGCCAGGCAGATTAGCCCTCATCACGCTGTCTCTCACATGTTTAATCCATGCTGCGTCTATATTTTCCGGGCACATCACGGCATACATACAGATGCTTTGCATGCCTGTTGTCGCATTATTGGAGAGCCAGACGAACTGTCTGCCCAACTTATACGACTGCATGTCTTGCGGCACAAGCATCGTCACGCCAAACATACGAGTCACTCTTTGGGCTGCCGAAGGATTGTTGTGCTGCCGAAGGAAATCCATCTGCGCTCTCGTCTCCATGGTGCTGAGCAGCCCCACGATGTGCTTTCGGTTATTCATCAGAAAAGGCCTGAGCGCCTCGGCAGAGGGTGCAGACAGATGTATAATCATCTGTGGCCGGGCGTAGACGTTCTTCTCGTAGGTCATGGAGGGCCCGTTCAGGGTACTGTCTATCGTGAGTGTCACGATGCTCCGCGCCAGTCGCGACTGACTGTTGTAGTGAGTCTTGTCGGTAAACGACAAGTCAAACAGTGGCTCCGGCTGCGGCAGTCCCACCACGTTCTGCGTGAGCACGTCTGCCAGAAGGCCCAAGCTGTCGCCCACCACAAGCACCTCATAGGGTTTTCCGCCACTCTTGGGCAACAAGCCTTGCCGTCCGCAAGCAGCTAGCAAGAGCACCAGGCAGACAGACAGAACACTACTGACGCGCATTGGCTGCCTTTCTGGCGGTGCTGAGCAATCCGCAAGCAGCAAAGATATCCTGCCCGCGACTGGCACGTATAGTTGTGAAAACGCCCTGATGGGTAAGGCTGTCCCTAAAGTTCACCATGGTCTTGTCATCGTCACCTTTAAGATCTACACCCGGTATGGGATGAAAGCGTATCAGGTTCACCCTACAGTCTATGCCCTTGAGAA
>DLDC01000220.1:0-30992 GCA_002480935.1 Prevotella sp. UBA7782
GTTGGGCATTCATGGCGTTCTTAGCCTTATAGATAATAAACACCAGCTCGTCGGGTTCGCCGCCGCGCTGTCCGTTGTCATACTGCTTTTTATAGTCGAAGTAGCAGTCACAAAAGCCCTTGTCGGCCAGTTCTTTCAGCTCGTCGCGGGCCGGATCGAGCACTCTTCGGCAGAAGTCAGAAAACTTCTTGTAGTTGTTTTCCAGCCTGAGCATCTTTCTGAACTCAATGGTTTTAATGATGGTTCTACCCTTGTCGAGCCACGACTCTATGAACATATAGATGCGTTGGGTGTATCTGTTCTTGCACGCAAAGACTATCTGCTTGCCCAAACGGTGATAGCCAAAGTCCAGCGACACCAGCCTTTCAGCCACTTCGCGGTCTATCTTCAGAATGGCATATTTGTTATACGACCTGTCTATGGGAATATACACGTCGCAAAGGTTGGTGGCCTTGGTATATTTTCGGCCTTCCTGCGTCTTATAAGGTATCTCAACCGGAATAGACGCCAGCATCTTGAGTGAGTTTCTCAGCTGCGGATAGTGGTTAGGATCAACGCCCAGCTCCTTAAAAGGCAGCTTGATGGGCATTCGTCCGTCTTCATCCAGCTCGTCGGTCTGAAATATTTCCATCTGCCTTCCGCGCTGATTGTTGAGTATTCCGTGCAATATGCTCTGCAAGCTCTCTACCACCGACACCAGAATACGTATCTGTATGAGCGAATAGTCATGGCGCATCATCGTCACGGCAATGGGCTGCAAGAGCCACGTCTCCTCCTCTATGGGGATGAGCTCGGTGGATATGTTGGCGCGCTTCAACTCCTTTTTCTTGCCCTTACCCTTGCGCTTTGTCGCAGCAGCCGCTGTGCCCGCCTTTTTTTGAGCAGCCTTGGCACCGGCTGTTGTTGTATTTTTTACTGCCATTTATTGTCGGAATTCATTTGTTTGGCGACAAAGTTAGCATAAAAAATCGAATGTTCAAAGTTTCCGTTCAACTTTCTTTCGGTGACAACGAGCCGACGGGCTTGCCTCTTCAATCTATATAAATAGATGAAACATAGACCTTTCCGCACTCACCACCTGATGCTACGGGCTTACCGTGGGCAGCCTGTCACAGCATCCTGACCACTATAATATTTCTTTACATCATACGGGCAAGGTGCACATTTAGGCATTCTCAAAGCAAAGAATCAACCACTTCACATCCTTTAACGTAAAATATTGACTTATAATGATTTACCTTTTTCTCCCCGAAAGCGGTCTCTATGTTCTACGAAAGTGGCCGTTTGAGCTTGCAAAAAGGCCGTTTTCAGCATTCAATAATGCCTATTTCGCAACGCAAAAAGGGCATTCTTACTTTTCGCCGGAGATGCGAAGCCATCACCAGAAGCGATAAAACATTACAAGAGCGCTATGCTTTCAGCCCATAACGAAGCGTCATCCCTACTTGAAGCGCACACGGTTTACGAAACTGACGCGTTACTTCAGATAAGGCAATCAAATGAGAATAGACTTTCCGAAAATATTCATAAACTGTCATCACGTGCGTTGTTTGAGTTTATTTTAAGCACAATCATGTATTGTTTGCAAAAAAATCATTATCTTTGCCGTTGATAAACAAGAAGCACTTATGCAAGTAGCCATCATCAAATATAATGCAGGCAACATACGCTCTGTAATCAATGCCCTCAAGAGATTGGGCATAGAGCCCGTCTTGACAGACAATGCCGAGACACTGCGCAAGGCCGATCGCGTGCTCTTTCCGGGACAGGGAGAGGCCAGCTCGGCCATGGCCTACCTGCGGCAGCACGGGCTAGACAGTGTCATTAAGTCACTCACGCAGCCCGTGTTGGGAATATGCATCGGCCAACAGTTACTCTGCCGCCACTCTGAAGAGGGTGACACCCAATGTTTGGGCATATTTGGCACCGACGTAATACGCTTTCAGCCTCACAGCCATGAGGAGAAGGTGCCCGCCATGGGATGGAACGAGATAACCAACTTGCGCTCTCCGCTTTTCAAGGATGTGAGCGAGAGCTCATTTGTTTACTTCGTGCACAGCTATTACGTGCCGGTTTGCGACCACACCATAGCCACCACACGCTACATTCTGCCCTATTCGGCCGCGCTGCACAAGGACAATTTCTTTGCCACACAGTTTCACCCGGAGAAGAGCGGCGACGTGGGAGAAACCATATTAAGAAACTTCTTGAATCTCAACATATAACATTCAGGCAATGATAGAACTCATACCAGCGATAGATTTGATTGACGGCAAGTGCGTAAGGCTGACAAAAGGCGACTATAACAGCTCTAAGGTGTATGCCGAAGACCCCGTGGCGCAGGCTCAGGAGTTTGAGAGGCTGGGCTTCAAGAGGCTGCATGTGGTGGACCTTGACGGTGCCCGCTCGGCTCATGTGGTGAACATCAAGACGCTCAGAGCCCTTGCCAAGGCCACAAACCTGCAGATAGACTTCGGCGGAGGCATCAAGACAGCCGACGATGTGCGGCAGGTGATGGACGCAGGCGCGGCGATGGCCACCATAGGAAGCGTGGCCGTGACGCGTCCCGAGCTCTTCGAGCAATGGCTGAAAGCCTATGGCGCCGACAGAATCATACTGGGTGCCGATGTGAGAGGCGACAAAATAGCCATCAAAGGTTGGCTCGAAGACTCTGAGCTGACGCTCACCGACTTCATCAAACGATATACTGACATGGGCGTAACCAACGTGCTGTGCACCGACATCAGCCGTGACGGCACACTGCAAGGACCGGCCACAGAGCGCTACAAGCAGCTCATGCGGTGCTTTCCGCAACTGCATCTCATTGCTTCGGGGGGCGTGTCGGGCACCAACGACATCATCAGCCTGCAGCAGGCAGGCATACCTGCCGTGGTGTTTGGCAAGGCTTGGTATGAGGGACGCATAGACTTGGAGAAGCTGAAAGGAGGACTGCAATGACAGATACGCTGGCAAAACGCATCATACCGTGCCTGGACGTAAAGGACGGACAGACCGTCAAGGGTGTTAACTTCGTGAGCCTGCGCAAGGCAGGCGACCCGGTTGAGCTGGCACAAGCCTACAGTAAGGCGGGTGCCGACGAACTGGTTTTCCTGGACATAACGGCCAGTTACGAGGGCCGAAAGACCTTCACCGACATGGTGGAGCGTGTGGCCCGGCAGGTGAACATACCCTTCACCGTGGGCGGAGGCATAGGCGAGATAGCCGATGTAGAGCGTATGCTCATGGCAGGAGCCGACAAGATAAGCGTGAACTCGGCCGCCTTGGCTCATCCAGAGCTCATCAATGACATCGCAAGGCGCTTCGGCTCGCAGGTTTGCGTATGCGCCATCGATGCCCGAGAAGATGCCGACGGATGGCATTGCTATAGTAAAGGGGGGCGCGAGCGCACCGAGCGCAGACTCATAGACTGGGCGCGGGAGGTGGCTGACAGGGGCGCGGGAGAGATTCTCTTCACCTCTATGAACCACGACGGCGTGAAGCATGGCTTCGCCAATGAGGCACTGGCCCAACTGGCAGAGGCTGTTCCCATACCCGTGATAGCCAGTGGAGGCGCCGGAAACATGCAGCACTTTCGCGATGCTTTCATACTGGGCAAGGCCGACGCAGCCCTCGCGGCAAGCGTGTTCCACTTCGGTGAGATTGGCATACCGCAGCTCAAGGCTTATCTCAAGGGCGAGGGCATCAAAGTAAGAATATAAAAACAGAGACGAAACATGAAACTGGACTTCGATAAAATGAACGGGCTCATCCCCGCCATCATACAAGACGCTGACACGAAGAACGTGCTCATGCTGGGATTTATGAACGAGGAGGCTTACGAAAAAACGCTCTCTACGGGGCTAGTAACCTTTTGGAGCCGCAGCAGGCAGTGCCTCTGGACCAAGGGAGAAACATCGGGCAACTACCTGCACTTGGTGGACATGAAAGCCGACTGCGACAACGACACCCTGCTGGTGAGGGTTCATCCCGTGGGCCCTGTGTGCCATAAGGGCACCGATACGTGCTGGGGCGAGGAGAACAAGCAACTGCCTGTAGACTTCTTAAGCACGCTGCAAGACTTCATAGACAGGCGTCACAAGGAGATGCCTAAGGGTAGTTACACAACAGCACTGTTCAGAAAGGGCACCAACCGCATAGCCCAGAAAGTGGGCGAAGAGGCGCTCGAAACAGTGATAGAGGCCACGGCAGGCACCAACGACAAGCTGATTTATGAGGCGTCAGACCTGCTCTATCACCTCATTGTGCTGCTCTCTGACAAGGGACTCAGCATCAACGACGTGGCAAACGAGCTTGCACGGAGGCATAACCCCAACTGGGACAAGCAAAGAAGAATGGAAAAAAGCAAACAATAAATATATCATCAGACATGCTCATCGACTATCAGAACGTAAATATATACCAAAACGAGAAGTGCATTCTCAGCAACGTGAACTTCAACGCCAGCGAGGGTGAGTTCATATATATAATAGGTAAGGTAGGCTCCGGCAAGAGTACGCTGCTCAAAACCTTCTATTGTGAGCTCGACATCGACAAGGATGATCAGGAAAAAGCCGAGGTGCTGGGACAGAATGTGGCTACTATCCGACGGAAAAGCGTGCCAGCCTTGCGCAAGCAAATGGGCATCATCTTCCAGGATTTCCAGCTACTTCACGACCGCTCCGTATACAAGAACCTGCGCTTCGTGCTGAGGGCTACGGGCTGGAGAGACCGTAAGAAGATCGACGAACGCATCATGGAGGTGCTCAGGGAAGTGGGCATGACAGACAAAAAAGACAAGATGCCCAGCGAGCTTTCAGGCGGTGAGCAACAGCGTATAGCCATAGCAAGAGCCATACTCAATCACCCGCGCATCATCATAGCCGATGAGCCAACAGGCAACCTCGACCCAGAGACGGCCGAAAAGATAGTTACGCTGCTCAAGGAAATAAGCCAGACGGGCACCGCCGTGGTGATGTCTACGCACAACATTCAGCTGCTAGACAAGTTTCCGGGCATCGTTTACAAATGCGAAGACGGCCATATCGTCGAGCTGAACGGCGCAGGCGCTGAGCCGAAAGAAGAAGAAACAATGGCATAGCGCACTGACACAGAATACATAAACAATATTTCGAAACTATAAAAATCAAGAATATGAAGGTAATGAAGTTTGGTGGCACATCGGTAGGTTCGCCCGAAAGGATGCGCGAGGTGGCCACATTGATAACCCAAAGCGGTGAGCCGACATTCGTAGTACTGTCTGCTATGAGCGGCACAACAAACACACTGATAGAGATTTCGGACTATCTGTACAAGAAAAACCCGGAAGGTGCCAATGAGGTAATCAATAATCTTGAGCAGAAATACATGGGACACATAGACGAACTCTATGCCCATGACGACGTGAAAAGCAAGACAAAAGACTTCATGCAAGGCGAGTTCGACTATCTGCGCTCGTTCACCAAGGACCTCTTCACAAGCTTTGAGGAAAAGAGCATAGTGGCGCAGGGCGAGATAATGAGCACTAACCTCATGGTGAACTACCTGCAGGAGCAGGGCATCAAGGCGGTGTTGCTCAACGCACTCGACTTTATGCGCACCGATAAAAATGGTGAGCCCGACCCGCAATACATCAAAGAGAAGCTCAACAACATACTCAGGCAGAACGAAGGACAGCAGATTTACATCACTCAGGGCTTCATCTGCCGCAACGCCTACGGCGAGATAGACAATCTGCAAAGGGGCGGCAGCGACTACACAGCATCGCTAATAGGTGCCGCTATAGACGCTGAGGAAATACAAATATGGACCGACATCGACGGAATGCATAACAATGACCCTCGCGTAGTAGACCATACGGAAGCTGTAAGGCAGCTTAACTTTGAGGAAGCATCAGAGTTAGCCTACTTCGGAGCAAAGATTCTGCACCCCACATGCGTGCAGCCTGCCAAGTATGCCGGCATACCCGTAAGGCTCAAAAACACCATGGACCCCGACGCCGAGGGCACTATCATCGACAATGTGCTGGTAAGAGGGAAGATAAAAGCCGTGGCTGCGAAGGACAATATCACCGCCATTAAAATCAAATCGAGCCGTATGCTGGGCGCTTCGGGCTTCTTGCGCAAGGTGTTTGAGATATTCGAGAGCTATCAGACGGCCATCGACATGATTGCAACTAGCGAAGTGGGCGTGTCAATGACTATCGACAACAATAACCATCTCACCGACATCGTAGACGAACTGAAGAAGTATGGCACGGTAACAGTAGACTCCGACATGTGCATTATATGCGTTGTGGGCGACCTGGACTGGAGCAACTTGGGCTTCGAAACCATCACAACAGACGCTCTGAAGGACATTCCCGTGCGCATGATAAGCTATGGCGGCAGCAACTACAACATATCTTTCCTCATCAAAGAGGCCGATAAGAAGCGGGCATTGCAATGCCTTAGCGACAAGTTATTCAATAACAAATAAGGAGAAACAATGAAAGGAACATTTCCTTTAGATAAGTTCCGGCACGTTGAAACACCGTTCTATTATTATGACACGGCCCTGCTCAGGCAGACACTCAGTGCCATCAACCAAGCCATAAGCACCCATCCGGAGTTCTGCGTGCATTATGCCATCAAGGCTAATGCCAACCCCAAGGTGCTCAACATCATCTGCCAAGCAGGCTTGGGCGCCGATTGCGTGAGCGGAGGTGAGATAGAACGATGCCTGAAAGCAGGCTTCCGACCCGACAAAATAGTATATGCCGGCGTAGGAAAAAGCGATTGGGAAATCAATTTAGGACTGGATAAGGACATATTTTGCTTCAATGTAGAGAGCATAGCAGAGCTTGAGGTCATCAATGAGCTTGCTGCTCAGAGGGGCAAAAAGGCCAGAGTGTGCCTCAGAATCAACCCCGACGTGGGCGCGCATACCAATGCCAAGATAACAACGGGGCTTGCTGAGAACAAGTTCGGCATTGCCTTGCAGGACATGACGGCCGCTATTGAGGAGGCACAAGGCATGAGCAACATACAGTTTCTGGGGCTTCACTTCCACATAGGGTCGCAAATACTCAACATGGACGACTTTGCCGCGCTCTGCAACCGCATCAATGACATTCAAGACACGGCCGAAAGGCTTCATATCAAGATAGAAAACATCAACGTGGGCGGCGGTTTGGGCATCGACTATCAGCATCCCAACAGAGTGCCCATACCCGACTTCAAGAGCTACTTCGACACTTATGCCCATCATTTGCACCTCAGACGCGGCCAAAAGCTGCACTTTGAGCTGGGCAGATCGGTGGTGGGACAGATGGGAACGCTCATTACCAAGACCTTATATGTGAAGCAAGGCACCGCCAAACAGTTTGCCATAGTAGACGCCGGCATGACGGATTTGATACGTCCGGCACTATATCACGCTTACCACAAGATAGAAAATATCAGCAGCAACGAGCCTCAAGAGACCTATGATGGCNNTAGGTCCGATATGCGAATCAAGCGATGTGTTTGCCAAAGCCATTGACCTGAACCGCGTGCATCGCGGCGACATCATCGCCATACGCTCTGCCGGAGCCTATGGAGAGATTATGGCTAGCCAGTATAATTGCAGGAAACTGCCTGTAGGATATATTACGGAGGATTTTTAGAAAGATGTTTCAGATAGACGACATCACGCTCGTAGCAGGCGCGGCAGTGCTGCTGCTCACAGTATTGTCATTGGTGTTGAGCCCTTACATATACAAGGTGGCTTTGCAAGAAGACGATGAAGAGCATGAAGATGAGCAGCAGCCCGAACCTGAAATGCCGGGCATAAGCATCATCATTACGCCTCATGACAATGCCTTTGAGCTGGAACACTACCTCCCACTCTACCTTGAGCAGGAGTACGCGGGCGACTTTCAGGTCATCGTGGTGACCTCAAAGGGAGAGAGCGACACCGAGGACGTGCTGAAAAAATATGCATCCAACAAACACCTCTATGCCACTTTCATTCCCGTTTCATCGCGTTACATGAGCCGAAAGAAGCTCGCCATAACCGTAGGAGTGAAGGCTGCCAAGTATGATTGGCTACTGATAGCCGACGCCGAGAGCTATCCCGCTACCACGCATTGGCTGCAAAGCATGGCCGAAAGCTGCAATACGGGAGCCAATGTGGTGATGGGATACACGTGTTATGATGAAGACACGCCTGATTACAGGCGTTTCATCAGACTATACTATAACCGTTATCTCATCAGAGAGGCCCTGCACGACAAGACATACCGGTATGACGGAAGCGCCATGATGCTCAAGAAGCAAGACTTCATCAGCCGCGAGGGCTTCCGCAACAACCTGAAATACCTGCGCGGTGAGTATGATTTCCTGGCCAACGAGTATGCTTTCGATAACCAGGCAAGCCTTAACCTCACACAGAAAGGCATTACGATAGAGCAGGAACCCACTGACAAGACATGGCGAAGCAAGCAACTTTTCTATCAGGAAAACCGCAGACACCTCAGCCATAGCCTTAGGCACAGACTGCCCTTTAACCTGCATCAGTGGGCATTGCACATTGCCTTGCTCGCCCAAATAGGCACAGGCCTGTTTGCAGGTCTCACTTCCAGATGGATATTATTGGGCATTGCGGGCGCCGCATTCCTCATTGGGTGGATTGTGAGAAGCGTTTTGGCAAGCAAAGCCATAGCTCGTCTGAACGACAGCATATCGTTCGTAAAGCTCGTTCCCTATGAGATAAGCCTGATATGGCATGCCCTGGGCATCGGCATCATGTACAAGCTGGCAGACAAAAACGATTTCATCAGCCACAAGTTATGATAAAAGTCCTACATTATATTAATAAGATAAAGCAGGATGACCTCCGCACCGACGTTGTTCTGACCCTTGTCTCTGCGCTGAGGCAAGGGGCAGACGTAACCGTGGTTACGGAAGATGACGACCTGGATAAGGTGCTTGAGGAACAGAAGCCCGACATTGTGCACATACACAACTGTTGGAGCATGAAGGCATATCGTGCCGCGCTGAAGGCCGAAAAGGCCGGCGTGGCCACCATTCTGTCGCCTCATTGGGACATGGAACCCTATGCCTGGCATCACGAGCACTGCATAACCAAGGGCATAAAGTCCATGCTCTACCAATACAAGATGCTGCACAGAGTGGAGGCTATGGAGGTAACCAGTGAGGCCGAAAAGGACCATTTGCTGCAGCTGGGATGGAACAAGAGAGTGGGAATCATACCCTCCGGCGTGCTCGACAGCACCGTGACGGCCGAACAAGAAGGCCAAACGGCAGTGGCTTTATATAAGAAGGTCATCGACACACGCTACTCCTTGCTCATGCCTGAGGCCGAGCGAGAGGCATTTTATGTGCTGGTCAGGGCCGGAGCCATGCGGCTGAACGCCTTCGACAAGATAGATGATAAGGAGTTGCTGACGCTGCGTGAGCTCACGCCTCCCCAGTGGCGCAGGCTCCTTTTGCTGGCAGACGACGAGGATGTACGCCCCCTTGTAGACTCAGCCATAGCACGCCTGCAGCTCAAAGCACCGCAAATCAACACGCAAGAGATAGACCGCTTCACCCCCTATCACCCCAAGGCGAAGGGTGTGTTGCGCTCAGACGTGTATATAGGCAAGGCAAAGAGCCCCCTGACAAGGCTCAAACACATCACCGACAACGAGCCCGCCATCAAGTCGTTGGTGCTCATGACGCTCAACGCACACTACCTGATGAAGCACAAGAAGCTCAGCATGAGGCACGTGGCCGAACTGTACCAGCACATCAAATACGACGAATATGACGAAGATCGCTATCATGAGGTGATGCAAGGCATGGGCTTAGACCGCTTCTCACGCAGCATGTTGCAAGTGCTTGTCGACGTGATGAGGCTGAGCGAGGGCTTTCTTCCCGACAAGCCTAAGAAAGGTTTGACGGCCAAAAAGATACGGAAACTATTGTAACCTTGTATAAACCTTATTACTAACTATTTAATTCACATGCCTATGACAACCAACATCATTCAGAACACGAGGGACATTCACTATCTGCAACTGCTCTCTCACACCTTTCCAACCATTGCCGACGCAGCAACAGAGATTATCAATCTAGAGGCCATACTGCACCTTCCCAAGGGCACCGAGCACTTTCTTGCCGACATACACGGTGAGTATGAGGCCTTTCAACACGTGCTCAAAAACGCATCCGGCAACATCAAGCGCAAAGTGAACGAGCTCTTCGGCAACACCCTGCGTGAAGCTGAGAAGCGCGAACTGTGCACGCTGATATACTATCCCGAGCAAAAACTGGAGCTGGTAAAGGAATGTGAGACCGACTTAGACGACTGGTACCACATTGCCATACACCATCTTGTGCTTGTGTGTCGCGATGTTTCCAGCAAATACACACGCTCAAAGGTGCGCAAGAACCTGCCGCCCGACTTTTCTTACATCATTCAAGAGCTACTGCATGAGAGCACCGACGACAAGGATAAGAGTGCCTATGTGAGCTCTATCATCGATACCATCATCTCTACAGGTCGCGCAGACGACTTCATCATAGCCATTTGCAATGTCATACAACGGCTTGCCATAGACCAGCTGCACGTGTTGGGCGACGTTTACGACCGCGGACCGGGCGCGCACATCGTCATGGACACCCTGGCAAGCTATCATAGCTGGGACATAGAATGGGGCAATCACGACATATTATGGATGGGAGCAGCCAGCGGAAACGACGCCTGTATATGCAATGTGATACGTATAGCGCTGAGATACTCCAACATGGAGACGCTGGAAGACGGCTATGGCATCAACCTGGTGAGGCTTGCCACCTTCGCAATGGACACTTATGCCGACGACCCTTGCACCGAGTTCTTGCCTAAGGTACAGGAAGAGAACGAGCTAACTGATAAGAACAAGAACCTCATAGCGAAGATGCACAAGGCCATAAGCGTGATACAATTCAAGATAGAGGCCCAAATCTTCAACAAACATCCCGAATGGGGCATGACGGCACGCAACCTCTTAGAGGCCATAGACTATAAGAATGGCACGTGCACCGTGATGGGTAAGACCTATAAGATGCGCTCCTGCAACTTCCCGACCATCAATCCGGAAAAGCCCAACGAGCTTACGCCGGAGGAGAAACAGCTTATGGAGCAGCTGCACCACTCCTTCCACATCAGCGAAAAGCTGCATAAGCACATGCGGGTGATGCTGCAGCACGGCAGTATGTATGCCATTATCAACAACAACCTGCTCTTTCACGCCGCCATACCCCTCACCGACAAAGGCGAACTGAAGGAAGTGGAAATCTATCCCGGCAAGAGCTATGCCGGAAAAGACTTGCTCAAGAACATCGAACTGCTCATCAGAACGGCCTTTCAGCACGACACTGAGCCCAAACTGAGGCAATACGCGCAAGACTATTTCCTCTATCTGTGGTGCGGACCAGACTCTCCTTTGTTCAACAAAGCACGCATGACTACTTTTGAGAGATACTTCATAGCCGACAAGACCACGCACAACGAGCCCAAGGGAGCATACTATAAGTTTCGCGACGATGCCGATACGGTAGACATGATACTCGACTCCTTCAACGTGCATGGACCCAACAGACACATCATCAACGGCCATGTGCCCGTGCATGTAGTGAAGGGTGAGAACCCTATCAAGGCCGGAGGAAAGCTTATGGTGATAGATGGCGGCTTTGCAAGGGCCTATCACAAGGAGACGGGCATAGCCGGCTACACCCTGGTATATCACTCGCGTGGCTTCCAACTGGTGCAGCATGAGCCCTTCACAAGCACGGAAGATGCCATCAAGAAAGGCACCGACATCATCTCTACTACACAAATTGTGGAGTTCAACCAATATCGCCTGCGCGTGGCCGACACTGATAAGGGCAAGGAAATACAGGCTCAGATAGACGACTTGCAGCAGCTTTTGTATGCTTACAGGCACGGATTTATCAAGGAAAGTGAGCGCAAGACTATGAACAAGTTGTAAAGTTGTAACCCTTATTTAGCGGCTTCAATGCCCCGGCAAGGTGGCGATGAGAAGCTAACAATACCCTTTTACGAGCTAGAGACTAGTATTTAAACAAGCGGACTGCCTATCAATAAATTCTTACAATAGGCGGTCCGCTTTCTTATTTTCATGTTCGTCAAAAGTAAAAGTGCCTGATTTGCTTTGCAAAACCATGCTTTTTGAAACGCGAAAGGCACTATTTGAGGTGACAAAAGCGCCTTTTTCGTGGCTCAAAAACATCCATTTCGCAAGCCATTGTCATACAGACTGTTAGAGAAAGTCATATCGTTGGGAGCGGAAGATGAGCGGAAGGAGAGGCCTATATGAATAATCCTGACAATTTATATCCTCATCATCGCTCTCCGTTCTACCTCCGAGAGCGCGTCAGCTACAGCGTGCCCAACCCGCCATACAGGCTACAGAGCAGGGGCAGAGCCACTAAATGGGAAGAAGAAAAACGGCAACGGCATCGTCTTCTGTAAGTAAATAGTACAAGCATTCAGCTTTAATGAATGAGAGAATAGCGATTTTAGCCATATATTTTGTATCTTTGCATAACGAAAAGATGAAACCAACGATGGATAAACCTACTTCAACCATAAAGACGAAAGAAGAAAGAAAGACAGCCTTTGCGGTAAGGTTCACCGCTGTGGCTATGGTTTTGGAGATTGCGGCAGGCATATATGCCCACTCCATGGCCCTGATAGCCGACGGCATACACATGGCCTCGCACGTGCTGTTCATAGGCATCAGCTGGTATGCCTACGTGCTGGTGCGCCACCTGCAAGCAAAGCATAACACCCAATATAATGCCGACCGGGTGCTCAGCCTCTCAGCCTTTGCCAGCGGCATATTGCTCCTGGTGCTCTCTGTGGTGATAGCCGTGCACGCCATAGAGCGCTTTTTTGAGGCAGAGGTAGAGATAAAATACGAAGAAGCCATGGTGGTGGCCGGCGTAGGACTGGTGGTTAACGCCATCTGTGCCACCGTTTTGCACGCCAAGCATGGCGAGGGCGACTACAACAGCCACTCGGCCTACCTGCACGTTTTGTCGGATGTCATCACGTCATTGGGTGCCATTTTCGGCCTGGTGTGCGCCATGTTGTGGCACATTAACTGGATGGATGCCCTCGTAGCCCTGGTGAGTTCGGGCGTCATCATGCGCTGGGCAGTGAAGCTGGTGATGGACACGGGACGCCGGTTGGCAGCCAACGACTGAACTGCCAGCCCCTAGAGGTGGCACAAAAAAGACAAAGGGTGACTGCCAACAGCCACCCTTCATGGTGATAAGAAGTCCTTACAGACTATTCGTCAAGGCACTTATCCAGTTCTTTTTCTATCTCCTCACGGTTCAGATTCTGCCCTATGAACACCAGTTTCTGCATTCTGTCGCCGTACTTCTCGTCCCAGTCGCGCTGCACTTCGGGGTGAGTGAGCAAGAAGTCTTCTAGTTCTTTCTTCGGCATCTCGGCAAACCACTGACCCGCATTGCGTATCTGTACCTGCTTTCCAGCCTGCTCAAAGACGTAGCACGTCTGCGTCTCGTCTCTGAAGTAGCACAGTCCCTTGCAGCGAATAATGCTCTTAGGCCATTTGGTAGCCACATATTCATCAAACCGGCCCAGGTTGAACGGAGGGCGACGGTTATACACAAAGGTGTCGATACCATACTCATAAGCCTCTCCGGTTTCCTCGTTCTCCATCTCTTCGCCCTCTATCGCGTTTATCCAAGCGGCAGAACGAGCCACCTCATCAAAGTTAAAGCGGCGCGTTTTTACGAGTTCGTCAAGGTCTACATCGCAATAGTCGCATGTGGTGATGGGTGCCTTGGGCTGTATGGCGTGCAGTATAGACTTGATTTTGCCCAAGTCTTCGGGGCTCACCTCAGACGCCTTGTTGAGCAAGATCTGATTACAGAACTCTATTTGCTGTATAACGAGACTTGCCAAATCATCGTCCGACAGGTTCTTCTGCGTGAGCTCGTTGCCATTGGCAAACTCATCGCGCAACCGCAAAGCGTCTACCACGCTCACAATACTGTCAAGACGGGGCACGCCATCCTTGAGTTGGGCGGGCGGAAGCATCTGTGGCATAGAGCAAATGGTTTGTGCTATAGGTGCCGGTTCGCATATACCACTGGCCTCAATGACGATATAGTCGAAACGTTTCTGGCTGATAATGTCTTGCAACTGCTTCACCAGGTCCATCTTCAACGTGCAGCAGATGCAGCCATTCTGCAGTGCCACGAGGCTGTCGTCGCCCTTTCCTACTACGCCTCCGGCCTCTATGAGGTTGGCATCTATGTTCACTTCGCCTATATCATTGACGATAACGGCAAACTTAATGCCTTTTTCGTTGGCCAAGATGCGGTTGAGTAACGTTGTCTTTCCACTGCCCAGATAACCTGTGAGCAGCAATACTGGAACTTCTTTCATTATGTATTTCTCCTTATATTATATGTTTTCAATATCTTCCGGGGTTGTTTCCATGATGGCAGCGGCAAGACTGTCGCCTGCCTGAACAATGGCACAGAGTGGGTATTTGATGCGTGCGGCGTCGTAAGAGCGCTGGTCTTCGTAAGAATTCATATTGATGCCCCATGCTCCCATGTGCCATCTGATGGCCAGCATCTCAGAGTCGGTGAGCTCGAGACCGCTGCACAAGAGCATGATGACCGACTTTTCGCCGTGCCCCATGGGGAAGTTGCGGTAAGTAATCTGATAGCCTTCGGTGTCTTCCCATATACCTAAGGCATTCTTTTTCTTCTTGATGGCGCGCTTATATATGTCGGTCTTGCACACGTCATGCAGCAAACTGGCTATGATAACGTTCTCACGCTTCACGCCTGCAACACTACTAGGGTCGAGCTTCTGCATACCTTCCCACACCATGAGGGCCGCCTTGCACACGTTGAGCGAGTGCCTGAGCAGTCCGCCCTCTACATTAAGATGGTGTCCGGCCGATGCTGGAGCCTTGAAAAAGCCGTCGCGCTCAAGGTCGTCTATTACGTATGAGACGCCATCGCGGTTGGTTGACTTGAGTAATTCGATAAATTCTGCCTTGTCTTTTTCTAAATCTATGTGAATCATAATAACTACAATGAATATTCAGATAATGGTGTCAGGGTGCTTCGGTAATGAATACGTAGACAAAAGAGCTGTATAGTTGTATGAAAAGAACGTAGAGGGGGATGGCCCAAGCCATGACAGAGCCGGCTCCGGTGAGGCACTGGCGTATGGCCGCAAGCATGGAGGCATGGCCGCTGATGACGCTGTAGGATATGGAACAAGTTATACCTATGAGCGTTAGCAGGGGCACAATGGCCTGTGAGAAACTGCTTGGAAAGAGGCTTCCGGTAACACTCAGCAAGATGGCAAGGGGCAAAAGGGTGAGCAAGGCAATGGCCAACAGGAACACGCAAAGCTCTAATAAGACAAAGCGAATGGCCATGCGCTGGCGATAAGTGAGCGTTGGGCGATGGCGTCTGAAGGGCAACAAAGCCATAATACCGCTCTTATTGAGCGCTCCCCAGAGCAGCGCCAAGAGCAAAATCCACGCCAGCAGGGGCGTGAGCATATTGTCTACGAAGTGGCCCAAGAACCACCTGATGCCTCCGCTGCTGAGCAACGACCGCATGCTAATGCCGGGTGCAACGGCGCTTATTATCCATGACAGCAAGATGAGCGCCACCTGTGAGACGCCTAAAGCAACTGCTGTGAGGGTGAGCCAACGTTCTTTCATAAGCCCAATGTCTACTCCTCGTCAGGATGAAGGTTGTCTATGTCGATGATACGGAGTTCTAAAGCCTTCACCACAAGGCGGGTGGCATTGACGTTAATGCCGTTGTTGCCGTCGGGAAAGAGCTTCTGCACCAACTCGTTCTGCCGCTTCTCAAGGCTCTTAACGCCGAAAGGCATGCCGCGCAAGTTGGTAATCTGCTCCTTGGTATAGCCCAAAGCCAAGTGGCGCAAGAAGCGTTCGTCATACTCATCTATCTCATAATCCACCATGGCTTCCTGGTGCATGAGTTGCTTATTGACGCTCTCTTTGAAGCGAGACACTATCTTTTCGAGAATAGGTTGGTTGAAAACGAGCTTCTTACCGCTCATCACGCTGGCCACATCGCCACGTGTGAGCAGCTCACCACTCTTGAGTATGATGCCGTCGGCGCCGGCGTCGAGCACGTCGACCCATAGTTTCTCATTAAGAATCTCACCTGTAAAGATGAGCACCTTGACGTTGGGGTGCGCCTCTTTGGTGTGTCTGCATATCTCAACGCCCACAGTTGTGCTGCCTCCCAGGCCCAAGTCGAGCAGCACCAAGTCGGGTATCTGCTGCTTAATGAGCCTCCAATAAGCCACTTCACTCTCTGCTGTGCCTATGATTTGGGCTTCCGGGATATCTGTTTTGAATATTCCCTCGGTGCCTTTTAGTTCAAGAGGCACATCTTCTACGATGATTACGTTAAACTTATTCATTTCTTTATCTGGCTTTTGTCAATTTTATTACAATATGTGTGCCACGCTCTGAGGCCACAGCTTTGATGCCGCAGCCGTGGTGATTGGTGGCGTTACCATTGTCGCGCGCTATTTGTCGACACAGCAGGTAAGGCAGATTGGCCACCTTGGGGGTGAAGATGTCAAGACACTGTTGGGCATTCAGCGCAAGATGAGTCATGGTTACGTCAAACGAAACATAGCTGTCGTCGTCGCTGGTTACGCTGACAGACAGCTGATCGCCGCCATTCTGCTTGCGCAGAATGTCGAACAGATAGGCTATAAGGTCTTTATCGCCCCACAACCAGTAGCTGTTCTCGTTGCCATGCAGGCCGAGCGAGCTGACCGAAAACCTGTGACACTCCGGCCTTACACGCTCAGTGAGCCGCAAAGCCTGCTGCCCCAGGATGGTATATAGCTCTTTATAATAGGCAGCAAGCTCACTGATAGACTGCAGGTTGGCATCCTTGCCGTCTACAAGTTGGCGTATGCGCGAGGGATAATACATCGTTTCATGCTTCAACGTGCTCAGACAATTATCCAAAACGCTGTTGCAGATATGGTATTTCTCTATATCATAGACGATGCGCTTGCGCTCGTCGTCGGCCAACTCTATGTCGGTTATCCTCGCCTGGCGCTGCTTCACCGACAGCTGCAAGGCCTCGGTTATCTGCCTGACTATCTCTTTCAGCTCGGCAGGAAACCTTTGGCTGGCCACAGCTTTCACTCTTCTGAGCTTGTAACTGTCGTTGCCGTCGCTCAGCAAAATATCATTGATGACCTTGATACGCTCAACACAAAAGCGGTAATACAGCTCATGGCGATAGTAAATGAAATAATAAGACGGCAGAATAAGCAGCAGAAGCAAGATGAGAATGATGACGGCTATCATCTTGTTTTGCTCAGAATGCTGCATCACACGGCAATATTCGCCCAGCTTACTGTCGGCCGAGGCTTCCTTGAACAATTGCGTGTACACCTTATTATTATATTGATAAACGGCCCACTCGTGCAAAGCCAGAGCGGCAACAGCACTCTCGTTGCGCAAATCGAGAATGATATAATAGTTGGTTTTCAGCCCTTTATGAAACCAAGTCAGTTCAGCCGGAGTGCCCGAACCACTGCCCACGCTGCTCATGAATGTCTTTATAGAGGGTTCAACGGCCTTTGCATGAAGGTTGAGATAGTAAATGGCACTGTCTGCAAACTGCAATGTGCGCTTGTAATGACCATTGATATTGCAGAAATAAGCAGAGTCGGCAAAGGCTTGAGCCTTGCGTAATGTGGGCGAATTGCCCTTTGCCTGGATTGGCGAAGCGGGCATGAGAAGAGCCAACGCTATGATGATCTTGATCAAACCTTTAGGCAATCGGAAGAAGAAACGGCTGCCCTTGCCGGGCTGACTCTCTGCCGAAAGCGTGCAAACTTGAAATATCTTGCTTATCTTATGATACTTATCGATGATGCCACGGCAATTCATCAAGCCGAAACCATGCCCATTATATATCTTCTTCTCAAAGATTCCAGCCAGCTCTTCCTTTGTCATTCCCTTGCCATTGTCAGCTACTGACACCTCAACATAATTGTCTGCCGAAGTGGCAGAAATGGTTACTGTGCCGCCTTTGTCGGTGAATTTCCGGGCATTGTCGGCTATAGTATTGATCATAAACAAGGTGAGTATCTTGTCTGCCTTGACATATTCGGTTGTAGGAAGCACCTTCAGGCTGATGCCTTTTAGCCTAAAGCCCATCTCACTGCGCTTTACTATGTCGAAAAGTTGCTGCAAACGGAAGCTCTCAATGTGCAGAGAGAGCTGTCCCTGCCGCATTTGTATCCACTCTGTAAGCACTCCGTTGTATTCGTTTATCTGGTCTGTAAGCTCTGCAATATAGTTGTAACGCTCTTGTCTGAGCGCTTCATCGTCTTGAGAAGTGGCCAATCGCTTTATCTCATGCAGCATTCTGTCGATGAGCGGCGTGATGGAGAACATGAGAGAAATCTTAGCCCGCTGCTCCAGATTGCGCTTTTTGTTGCTCACCTCCAGTATTTCGTCGGCCGCCTTCTCTTCGTTTATCTCTTCGAAACGGTCGTTCAGGCTTTGCATATAGGCCTCGTTGTCGTGCTGCCACTTACGCAACGGCGCTAGCAAAGAGTCTATAGGATAACGTTGTTTGGCCCTTTTGCGCTGCCTGTTGAACAAGAACAGCAGCAGAATGGTGATGATGATGGCCAGCAAAACGGCCGCTATCCAGAAGTTGAGTTGCGCAAGCGAGTAGCTGAGTTGGTCGGCCCTGGACTCAAAATATCGGTCTTGGCGCGTCTGTTCTTGCAGGTCCAGATAAAGATTACGGTTGTAGTCGCTGCTCGGTTTGTCGTCTATCGCCGAGTAGGTAACGCTAAGTTGTTCGCAAATAGAGGCCACAAGGTCGGGTGCCTGCTCTATTGCTTTGTTCCTGTTCAGGGCATCCTGAAGGCAGATAATGGCCGACCTGTAGTCTTTAATGAGCCAGAAGCATTGCGCCAGCGTACGGTATGCGCCCGCCGTCTGGTACACATCGCCGTAAGCACTAAACAGTTCGAGCGAGCGTTGGGCAAGGTTTCCCGCCAACAAACTGTCCGGCATCTGGTCTGTATTGATGTATTTCATGGCCGGCAAGTTATTGGCAATGAGCCATTCTGTGTACTTCTCCGACTGCAAGTGCTCGCTCATGGCCTGCTGGGAGTTGGCTTCCCAAAAGGTATAATGATATCGCAAGGCGGTCATATAGCAGCGCAAGAGATATNNTCCTGTTGCATGATGTCTTTTTGCGATCCTTGGGTAATGATGCCACCCGAACCGATGTTATAATAGTAGGCCAACAGCTGCGCAGTGTCTCTTCTTACTTCGCCATCGGGGTCTATTTGCTTAAGTGCCTGAATGCTTTGTCCTTCCAAGCCCACATAATAGAAATAGGTGGAAGTAACTATATAAAACTCTGAATGGGCATAGACGAACCGCTTTTCCTGATGTGGCGACAGCATATCACGCTCTTCGCCAATGCGGGCAATGCGTCTTTGCGCCTGTTCATAATAATCATAAAACTCTTTATTAGCAGACTTTCGCTGGCACAATCGCATGTGCTGCACGTCGGCAACAAGCAGTTCTATCTGATTGTCTGTAATGGTATAAACCGAATCAAGGAGCTGTGCGGCATGCTGAAAATTCATTCGCATGATATCAACAAAGGCCAGGTTGTTGAGTGCCTCAGCCTTTCCGGCATCATAACCGCCGCTCAGTTGGAGCGCGCGGCGAGCGTAAACAGCCGTAGAATCCAGGTTTCGGTAATGATAGGCATACGACTCTTCGTTCAGCACGTCAGTTTGTTCAGAGCCCGAATGCGACTGACAGGCTGAAAAAAGCAAAAGGCTCCATAGGCACAAGAGCCCTACGAAGCCTTCTGCATGAATGCCTTTAGGCGCGTGCAGCCTTGATGTAGCCAAGAGCCTCTACGCACTTATCTGTAATGGCCTGCCAGTTCTTTGCAGCAACCACATCCTTGGGGAAGAGCTTAGAGCCCATGCCCACGCACAGAACGCCAGCCTTTATCCACTCAGTGAGGTTGTCCTTGTCGGGCGAAACGGCACCGGTAACCATGATGTTAGACCAACGCAGCGGGCCCAGAATGTTCTTAACGAACGACGGACCGCCCACATTACCTGCCGGGAAAACCTTTGTGACGTCGCAACCCAGAGACTGTGCGTTGCTCACCTCAGTAACAGAGCCGCAGCCGGGGCTGTAAGGCACGAGGCGACGATTGCATATCGTGGCGATCTCAGGAACCAAGTTAGGACCTACGATGAAGTTTGCGCCAAGCTGAATGTACAATGCTGCCGTGGGTGCATCAATCACCGTGCCGGCTCCGAGTATCAGTTCGGGGCACTCTTTGTCAGCCCATTTCACCAGCTCGCCAAACAGTTCGTGAGCGAAATCGCCGCGGTTTGTGAACTCAAACACACGCACTCCGCCTTCGTAGCAAGCCTTTATGACGTTCTTGCACACGTCGATGTCTTTGTTGAAGAATACAGGCACCATGCCCGTTTCCTTCATTGCCTCAATCACTTGAATTTTATTAAACTTAGCCATTCCTATTATATAATGTTATTAGCTTATGTTTATCAGTTAAAGAAAATCGCTTTTATTAGCGCTGAACACGACCGTTGGCGTTGCCACCTGCCAGGCTTTCAACCTCTTGAGCGCTCACCAGGTTGAAGTCGCCGGGTATAGTGTGCTTCAAAGCCGATGCTGCAACGGCAAACTCAAGAGCCTCTCCCTGTGTCTTCTTGGTGAGAAGGCCGTGGATAAGGCCGCCTGCGAACGAGTCGCCACCACCTACACGGTCGATGATAGGCATGATGTCGTAATGCTTGCTCTGATAGAATTCCTTGCCATCGTATATAAGAGCCTTCCAGCCATTGTGCGAAGCAGAGAGCGACTCACGCAGTGTAGACACCACATACTTAAATCCGAACTCCTTCATCATGCCCTTGAAGATGCCGTAATAGCCCTCAGCGTCGGTCTTACCACCCTCTACATCAGCATCAGGTTTGAAGCCGAGGCACAGCTGAGCGTCCTCTTCGTTGCCTATACAAACATCAACATACTTCATCAAGGGGCGCATCACAGAAATGGCTTTCTCTGATGTCCAAAGCTTCTTACGGAAGTTCAGGTCTACAGAAACAGTCACGCCATGGCGCTTGGCAGCCTCGCAAGCCAGCTTGGTGAGCTCTGCAGCCTTGTCGCTAATGGCCGGAGTGATGCCTGACCAGTGGAACCACTGAGCACCTTCCATTATCTTATCGAAATCGAAGTCTGAAGGATCAGCCTCTGCTATAGCGCTGTGGGCACGGTCATAGATAACCTTTGAGGGGCGCATAGAGGCACCCGTCTCAGCGTAATAGAGTCCTACTCTCTCGCCACCGCGTGCAATGTAGTCGGTGTGCACGCCATAACGACGCAGCGCGTTGAGGGCTATTTGCCCAATTTCGTGCTTAGGCAGCTTTGTTACGAAGTAAGCTTCATGCCCGTAATTAGCCACGCTGACAGCCACATTTGCCTCACCGCCGCCGGGAATGATGCGGAATGATTCACTCTGAACAAAGCGCTCGTTGCCCTCAGGGGACAAACGGAGCATAATTTCGCCTAATGTTACAATTTTAGCCATTTTGTTTTGCTTTAAAAATATTAGTTAGTTTGTTACTATATTGTTGCTCTTCACATTCTGTTATGGACCACAAAGTTAGCCATAAAATCCCGAAAGGAGAAATAAAATGCCGATTTTTTTATTGTGCGCAACAAAATAAACAGCTGTGCTTTCACACAATTCAACTTTTATTGTTAATTTTGCACACACATAAGAGCAAATCAAACGCAATGGCAATATGACAGAAAGAATCAGGATAAAAGACATAGCTGCCCTCTCGGGAGTATCGGTGGGCACCGTAGACCGGGTGTTGCACAACCGGCCCAACGTCTCGAAGCCCGCTCGCGAAAAGGTGGAAAAGGCTCTCAAAGAGATGAATTATCAGCCCAACATGTATGCCAGCGCACTGGCTTACAACCGTTCATACATCTTCTTCTGCATCTTGCCCCGCCATGCCAGCGAGGCTTATTGGGAAGAAATAGAGCAAGGTGCCAGGCGCGCTGTGGAGCAACGGCGTGACTTTCACATCGCCGTAAAGTTCATGTACTATGAAAGATTCAACGTCAAATCATTCAGAGAAACCTTCAAGAAGTGCCTGGCTGAGAACCCAGACGGCGTTGTCGTCGTGCCGGCTGAGCTGGATGTGACGCGCGAATTTACCGACAAGCTGCACGAAAGCGGCACGCCTTTCATCCTGCTAGACTCTTATATGCCTGACCTCAACCCGCTGTCATTCTTTGGCCAAGACTCTTTTCAGAGCGGATTCTTCGCTGCCAAGATGCTCATGCTGGTGGCTCACGACGAGAAGGAAATCATGTTTATGAAGCAAACCAAGAACGGACGCGTGGGATCTAAGCAGCAAGCCAACCGCGAAGTGGGCTTCAGGCACTACATGAAAGATCACTTCCCGGATGTGAAGATATCAGAGATAGACCTTCCGCTGGAGGATGAGAGAGCGTCATACGTTGCTGCCCTGGAGCAGTTTTTCACCAAGCATCCCAATATACGCCACTGCATCACGCTCTGTTCAAAGGCACATATCGTGGGCGACTTCTTATTGAAGAGCAACCGGCGCGACATACAAATCATGGGATATGACGTGGTAGACAAGAACAGAGAGTGCCTCAAGCAAGGCTCCATTTTCTTCCTCATAGCTCAACATGCCTATCAGCAGGGCTTTCTTTGCATCGACACGCTCTTCAGAGCCATCGTGCTGAAGAAGGAAGTGCAGCCCGTTAACTACATGCCTATTGAGCTTCTGTCAAGAGAAAACATCGACTTTTATCACCGATTCCAAATATAATGAATATCAGCGAGTTGCATATCGCATTGCAAAACCATGCTTTTCGCGACGCGAAATAGGCCTTTTTGGCATGCGAAACAGGCCTTTTTGCAACGCCAAAAGGCCCATATTGCAAAACGAAATCAATATACCGCAATAAAGAAAAACAAATTATCAAAAAACAAAACATCATGAAGCAATCATCATTCATCAAAATCAATCCGGCCGACTCCGTAGTAGTTTGCCTCCGACCTTTTAAAGAAGGTGAGACAATAGAAGCCGACAGCAAGACCATAAAGGTGCTGCAAGACGTTCCGGCGGGCCACAAAGTGCTCTTGAAAGACGTGGCCGAGGGCGAGAACATCATCAAGTATGGCTACCCCATTGGCCATGCCAAGAAAGCCATGAAGGCCGGCACATGGATTAACGAAAACAACCTGAAAACCAACCTTGCAGGCACTTTGGAGTACAGCTATAAGCCTGTAGACGAGAAGCTCGACATTCCTAAGGAGGAAAGAACCTTTATGGGCTATCAAAGAGCCAATGGAGAGGTGGGCATAAGAAACGAGATATGGATAGTGCCCACTGTGGGCTGCGTGAACGGAATAGCCGAAAAGCTGGTGGAGAAGCTCACCAAGGAAACTCAGCTCAAGGGTATCGACGGCATACATGCATGGCATCACAACTACGGATGCTCACAACTGAGCGGCGACCATGAGAACACTCGCAAGGTGCTGCGCGACATTTGCCTGCATCCCAACGCAGGCGGAGTGCTCGTGTTGAGCCTCGGATGCGAGAACAACCAGCCCGATGCCTTCATGGAGATGCTTGGCGACTATGACAAGAACCGCATCAAGCTGCTCGTAACACAGAAAGTGGAGGGCGACGAAGTAGAAGAGGGCATGAAACTGTTGCGACAACTATACAGCCAGGCCACACAAGACAAGCGCACGCCGGTGCCTTTGAGTCACCTGCGCGTGGGACTGAAGTGCGGCGGAAGCGACGGCTTTAGCGGCATAACGGCCAATCCGCTCGTCGGAGCATTCAGCGATTATCTCGTAGCACAGGGCGGAACGAGCATCCTGACCGAGGTTCCCGAGATGTTCGGAGCCGAAACCATACTGATGAACAGATGCAAAAACGAGGCGCTCTTCCATCAGACGGTAGACCTGATAAACAATTTCAAGGAATACTTCTTGTCGCATGGCGAGCCCGTAGGCGAGAACCCATCGCCCGGAAACAAGGCCGGAGGCATATCAACCCTTGAAGACAAGGCCCTGGGATGCACGCAGAAGTGCGGCAGAGCACCCGTGAGCGGCGTGCTGGGATATGGCGACCGCCTGAAAGAACACGGTCTCAACCTGCTCTCAGCGCCCGGTAACGACTTGGTGGCTGCCACAGCCTTGGCTGCAGCAGGATGCCAGATAGTGCTCTTCACCACCGGTCGCGGCACGCCATTCGGCACGTTTGTGCCCACAATGAAGATTTCGAGCAACTCCGGTCTGTTTGAGCGCAAGCCCAATTGGATAGACTTCAACGCCGGGCAACTGATAGAAGGAAAGGACATGAGCGAGGTGCTGAAGCTCTTCACCGACAAGATTGTGGCGGTGGCAAGCGGAGAGCACACACGCAACGAGGCTAATGGCTACAGCGAGATAGCCATCTTCAAGAACGGCGTAACCCTATAAGGGGGCGCCCGAAGGCCCGGAAGGCCCCACTCCGGGCTGATAATAACATGAATGGATAATGATGACAAACAAGAAAGGTATCATAGCACTCAGCCCATTGCTGCTGTTTGTAGTGCTCTATTTGGTGACCAGCATCATAGCGGGCGACTTCTATAAGGTGCCCATCACGGTGGCCTTCATGCTGTCGAGCATATATGCCATAGCCATATCCGGCCATCAGCCGCTGGCCAAACGCATTCAGACTTACAGCGCGGGGGCCAGTACAGACAACATGATGCTCATGCTTTGGATATTTGTTATGGCAGGCGCATTTGCCAACACGGCCAAAGAGATGGGCAGCATAGACGCCACCGTGGTGCTAACCCTCAACGCCCTGCCGGCCAACATGCTGCTGGCGGGCCTCTTCTTGGCCTCTTGCTTCATATCCATCAGCATAGGCACCAGCGTGGGAACCATCGTGGCTCTCACGCCAATAGCGGCCGGCATAGCCCATTCTACGGGTGCCAGCGTGCCCTTCATAGTGGGCATAGTGGCCGGAGGCTCCTTCTTCGGCGACAATCTGTCGTTTATCAGCGACACAACAGTAGCTGCCACACGCACCATGGAATGCAAGATGAGCGACAAATTCAAGGTAAACTCGTTCATAGCCATACCCGCCGCCATGGTGGTTCTCACACTTTACTTGTTTATGGGGGCCGGCATCAACGTGCCCTCACACCTGCCTGACGTTAACTTCATAAAGGTGTTGCCCTACTTGGTTGTGCTCGTCACGGCGGCATTCGGCATGAACGTGCTGGTGGTGCTCACCATAGGCATCGCCCTCACGGGCATCATAGGCATATCCGACGGCACTTACGACTTGTTCGGATGGCTTCATGGTATGGGACAAGGCATTACAGGCATGGGCGAACTGATTATCATCACGATGATGGCAGGCGGCCTGCTGGAGATAATACGCATGAACGGGGGCATAGACTATATCATAGAACGGCTCACGGCACACATCAGCGGCAAGCGAGGAGCAGAGCTTACGATAGCCTTTCTGGTGAGTTTTGTAAACGTGTGCACGGCCAACAACACCGTAGCCATACTCACTGTGGGCGGCATAGCCAAGCAGGTGAGCCGCCAGTTTGGGATAGACAATCGTAAGGCGGCAAGCATCCTTGACACCTTTTCGTGCTGTGTGCAGGGCATCATACCCTATGGCGCGCAGTTGCTCATGGCTGCCGGACTGGCCAAGATAAACCCGGTGAACATTCTGCCATACGTTTACTATCCGTTAGTGCTCGCCGTGTCGGCCATCTGCGCCATCTTATTCAGATTTCCCAAAAGATACAGCTAAACGATGAATGTCATAAACAGAAACTTCTTCAGACTGTTGCGCTCAGGAGCGTTTAATGAGAAAGGAAACATCGAACCGATGTCGGCCTTTAAATGGAACAGGCTCTATCAGATGGTGGAAGCACAAAGCGTGACGCCCGTCTTCACGCAAGGGGTGAACAGGCACGCCGATGACAAGGGGCTGAACCTGCCTAAAGAGCTTATAGGCAAGGTGCAGTCTATCATCAACAACAAGACGGTGGCGCGGCATAACATCGTGAACATGAAGGTGCATCTGGCCAATGGCTTCCTTAACAGACGGCTTGGCAAGGTGTTTCATGACGAAAGACACAGCATAGACACAAGCACGGAGACAATGAACTTGCTGCGCATCATCATCTTTAACGTAGATGCCATGCTCAATCAAGGCATGAGTCTGGACGGCATTATCCAGCTGGGAGAGTATCTGCGAACAAAAGGTGACAAGGTGGACTTTGTGAAGCTAGACGCCTGGCTCACGCGTCTGCACATGCAAGACATGGCCCAACTGGAAGGCAGCATACTCATAGCAGTGTTCGGATTCGAGCAAGACGAGATTCCTTTTGTGCAAAAGGTGGAGAAAGATGCCTATAAACTGACCCTGCGCTCCATATCTTACCTTGCCAAAGACACGGCCAAGGAATGGCATTTCAGGCAGAACAACGCCGGATTTCTGCAAAACAACTCGGCCGTTTTGAGGCGTAACCTGCGCAGAAGTATCCGTTACATAGGCTACGCACCACTGGAAACTATCAGCAACTTCTTCTCCAACTTCGCCCGTTCGCTGCAAGAAATAGAGGAATAAGCGAGCCCGCGAAGGCCCGGACAGGGCAGACGATGCAGGCGCCGGGGCTTAAACATCTTTAAAAAAGGCCTTAACTCTTGTTGCTAATAGATATTTTTATTAACTTTGCAAGTTATGAAAACGAGACGTATCTTACTGGCCGTCGCTGCCTTATTGGCCTTTACGACGGCACATGCACAATATTATATTCAGTGTGAAGACACTTGCCGGCACATTCACGGCATAGATATGAGCCACTACCAAGGCAGTGTGTGGTGGGAAACTGTGGGCAACAACGGACGTATGGACTATGTTTACCTCAAAGCTTCAGAAGGAAGCAGCAACGTAGACCAACGATATCTCGAAAATATTGCTATGGCCCGCAGATACCATCTGTACGTTGGCTCATATCATTTCTACCGGCCCAGACAGCCGCAAAGAGAGCAACTGCGCAACTTCAGGGCACAGTGCAGGCCGCAAGACCAGGACCTTGTGCCCATGATAGACGTGGAAACAACCGGCGGACTGTCTTCAAGGGCACTGTGCGACTCGCTGCATCTGTTTCTGCAACTCGTTGAGAGAGAATATCACTGCAAGCCTCTCATCTACACAGGACAGAACTTCTACAATGCGCACATGGCCGGGCAGTTTGACAAGTATAAGTTTATGATTGCCAAGTACAGCAGTATAGAACCCGCGCTGATAGACGGTAAGGACATCTTTGCGTGGCAATATACCGGCAAAGGCTACCTCAACGGAGTGAACGGCTACGTAGACAAGAGCCGGCTCATGGGCAGACATACCATCGGCGAGATAAGATACAGAAGACGATAACATCAAATCAACATTTTAACTATCCATATTTATTATGATCATCAAATGTCCTGAATGCGGCCATCAGGTTAGTGACAAGGCGCCTGTATGCCCTAGTTGTGGCGTAGAAATAGCAGGCCATATCGTTCGTTGCGAGAATTGCGGCGAGATATATCTACGTGAAGAGGGTGCCTGCCCCAACTGCCATCACACCAACAGCAATGCTGCAGCAACGAAGGATGCCGAATATGACATGACTGAAAAGGCTCAGCCCACCGGCAGCGTGGTGGAGACAGATGACATAGACGAAGAGCCTGTGACGGCTGATGGCGACAACAGCGCAGACGAGGAAGACGTGCCCGTGGTCACTCCGCTATACGAAGACGCGCCGCAAATGGCGGCACCAAGGCCTCAAAGCAAGCAGCAAAAGCCCAAGCAAGGCACAAAGAGCTCTGGCAAAGGAAGCGATGGGAATAAGAAAAGCAAGGGAAGCGTCATGTTTGTGTCCTTTGTTATCGCAATATTAATCTGCGCGCTGTTCTCTTATTTCTATATGGACTCGCGCAAAGACGAAGAGGCTAAGGAGTATAGCACGGCCATGACGACCAACGACCCCACGGTTATGCAGCAATATCTCAACACCTATAGCAATGCGCCACAAGACCATCTGAACAATGTTAAGGACAGGCTGAACAAGCTGAAAAACCTGGATGAGGACTGGCAAAATGCCAGAGTAAGCAACACCAAGGAGGGTTATGTAAACTATATTGAGACACATCCCAACTCAAAGCACAAGCAAGAAGCGCTTAATCTGATTGACGATATAGACTGGCAATATGCTCAAAGGGCTAATACAGAGGACTCTTACAGCGTGTATATATCACAACATGGAGCCGGTAAATATGCCAAAGAGGCAGCCGAAAGGGTGAAACAGATGATGCAGAAGGAGAAAGATGCCGCTACACCATCATCTACTGAAACAGCCAACGCAACTAGCTTGATAAGGAAATTCTTCCAGGCGGTAAACTCAAAGAATCGCTCCGGCGCGGCCAACGTGCTCTCAGAGAATGCCACAGTGGCCGGAAAGAGCAACGTAGCCGACTTCATTAACGACCAGTTTCAGGCTGACGTGAAGAACATG
Organism: Prevotella sp. UBA7782; assembly: GCA_002480935.1. The sequence continues at coordinate 28,760 of DLDC01000220.1, forward strand.
AACTGGCATTTGGGTGACGTAACAAGCATCGTTAAGAAGCCCACTGAGGGATCTACACCTGCTTTCCACGTAAATATGACAGCCACAAAAGCTATCGAACGCCAAGACGCACACGTGGAAGTGAAGTACAATATATCTGCTGACATCGCCAATGGCAAGATAACTCAGATACAGCTCAACAAGCAATAAGCTCTGAATTACGCCTCTTCGGTGAGATGACAACGGGGAGTTGGTCGTGAGAGAAAGGCACGACAAGACATTCAGAATATAAAAAAACACACATAGAAGGCCTCTTCCTGAGACACAAAATCAGGTAAGAGGCTTTTTTTTATCCACACCCAGACAATGCCAAACCAACCTGTCCAAACACGCATATAGAACATACTGATATGTAAAATAGAACACATTATTCGGTTAAGAATATTTAAAAATTCATCTAAGAAAGTACACCCAATCGAAAATAATTCTATCTTTGCGTTGTGAAATAAGAATTTTTGAGATAAACAAACTTACATTATAAGCTATCAGAACCAGATTATGCTTACATGAAAGACTGAAAAATACGCATAAAAAATGAATTTTTAAATGGTTATATTTAAGAAAACTACATGTAATTTGAATTTTATGACCGGTAAAACTCTTCAATAGGACATTGTAAACCCACCGGTCGGGTGAGGCTTTTTCTATGAAGCCTCACTTTTTGCATACTCATTTCATGACGAAGCAGGCTAGGGCTTGCATGGCCTAATGCCCCTTGTCAGAGGGTCTTCTTATAATAAAAAGCTCCTAATCTGTGCCATCCTTTCTTGCTCAGACCGTAGAGCCAATAAGCTCCATAGGGCACATAAGCCAACGATATATATCCTTTAGAAGGCTTAATGTAAGAACGTACCACTCCACCAACAACATTTCGCAACTGGAAATACTTAAAATCTCCTTCCGAAACGCATTGCGGCACCTTCAACTCGTCTGCTTTACACAACAGCAAAGGGACAGTCGGACCTTCTTGTGAGGGCACGTAATCCATGCTTTGCAGGGCTTTGCTCTCATTGCCATACCTGTCCATGCCCGTAACAGCAACGTATATGGGTTGCCCTTTATCCGGTAGGATCAGTTCATTACGGGTATATCGCACCGCAACAAGGTTTCGTGCGTCGGCAATATCAACAGGGCTGGAGCACGAAACATATATATTATAATAAGGTGTAGTACCTTTCCAGCTCATCATTATTCGATTTCCGTTCACTTCATGAGGCTTTTCTGTCCAAGCGGGAGAGTGCGGAGGCTCTGTGCTCTGCCACGTTAGGGCTGGCGTAAGGGCCGGATAAGCATCGACAAAGTCATTTGCATAAAGGCGCAAGCCCTTGACATTATGGGTGAAAAAAGAGCTTCTGAAATAGGCATGCCCCATATTCAACTGCCTAAGCACATACAACTGACGCGTAATATCCCCCAACTGCCATGAGCCTAAAGACGGATCAAGAAAATAAGCTCCTAGTCCCGGGACGACCGTTCGGCCGAAGCTGTTCTCTTGCCAGTCGGCTGCAAAGGGATAAAATTGGTTTCCTTGGAAATACATCATGGGATAAACCTGGTCCATAATGCCCTCTTCCAGCCATTGCTGAGCGGGCTGATTGCCTTTTGTATAGGCGTTCCAACCATATGAACTGTATCGGCTCAGGTCAGAATATTTGCCTATGGGAGCGCAAGAAACCTTTATCCAAGGCTTCACTGCCTTCACTTCACGGTACACAGTACGCACTATACGAGTGATATTTGCCCTTGCCTGCTCATGACTAACCCGCAATCGCCATTGCTCAGGATAGCGTATATAATCCAAATGAATGCCATCCACATCATAATCTCGCGCTATTTGCTTGCAGAAAGTGCCTATATAGGAGGCCGAAATAGGCCTTTCTGGATCGAGAAAAGCATCATTTCCTATTCTCTTAACAGGCAGGCCATTGGCCCTAAGTGTTCTGGCACCTATTCCGTTCCACTTGCCTGCCGGGATAACAACCACCCAGGCATGGAGTTCCATGCCTCGCTTATGGCACTCAGATATGGCAAAAGCCAAGGGATTATAGCCAGGCGAGCGACCGGGAATGCCACTAAAAGCACCGTCCCAAGGTTCCATAGAGGAAGGAAAAGCCGTGGTTGCCCTAATGCGGACCTGCATGAGCACCGTGTTGATGTTAGACTCTTGCAAGTTGTCTAGTATCTCTTCGAGCTC
>DLDC01000220.1:31029-37934 GCA_002480935.1 Prevotella sp. UBA7782
GTGAGCCATACCGCCCTCACTTCACGCTTAGGGGGCAAGCCGAAGGGCATCTGAGCATTGACCCAAACGACGGTAATGAAGAGAAAGAAAAAAGAAAGCAAACGCTTCATATAAGCCATTACAGTTAAAAAATTGCTGCAAAGTTAGGAAAAGTTTTTTGTTTATCAAATATTATTTCTACCTTTGTAATTAAAATCAAAACTACTAATAATGATTTCATTTACAATAGCCCTTCTGGCCTTAATAGTGGGTTACTTCCTCTATGGTAAGTTTGTTGTACGGGTGTTCCAGCCAGACAACCGCCCCACTCCGGCTGTTGCGATGGCTGACGGTGTAGACTTTGTCGTCCTTCCTAGTTGGAAAGTGTTCATGATTCAGTTCTTGAACATCGCCGGAACGGGCCCTATCTTCGGAGCAATCATGGGTGCCTGGTACGGCCCAAGTGCCTATTTGTGGATTGTTTTGGGCTGTATCTTCGCCGGAGCCGTACACGATTACTTTTCCGGAATGCTCAGCGTGCGGCACAACGGAGCCAACCTGCCAGAGCTAGTAGGGCTCTATTTGGGCAAGCCAGCAAGCAAATTGATGCTTGTTTTCTCGGTTATACTGCTCATGATGGTGGGTGTTGTGTTCGTATTCAGCCCTGCGCTCATCCTGAAAGACTTTTGTTTCTCCACCCTTACATGGGTTTTGATCATCTTTATATATTATGTTCTGGCCACATTATTGCCCATTGACAAGATAATAGGCCGCTTTTACCCCATCTTTGCCTTTGTCTTGCTGTTCATGGCCATTGCCCTCATGGTGTGTTTGTTTGTTAAAATGCCTGACATACCTGAGATCTGGAGCGACATGGACGCCGCAAACCTCAACAAGCCCCAGAGTATTTTGGGCACAGAGAGCTACTTCCAGCGCAATCCTCTCTTCCCTTGCTTGTTCTTAACCATCGCTTGTGGTGCCATAAGTGGTTTTCATGGAACGCAAAGCCCATTGATGGCGCGCTGCCTGAAGAATGAGAAGATGGGCAGGCCGGTATTCTATGGAGCCATGATAACCGAAGGTTTGGTAGCTCTTATATGGGCAACCGTCTCCATGTATTTCTTCTATTACGGTGGCTGGCGCGAGGTTGTAGACGCCAATACCGTGAATACCTTCCTTTCACAAGTAAACGTTCCAGGCGGCAAAAGCCTCATTCAGTACTTCACCGCGCCCCAAGTTGTAGAGCACGTGTGCACCGGATGGCTCGGCACATTCGGCGGATTGCTGGCCATATTCGGCGTTGTGGCCGCCCCGATAACCAGTGGCGACACTGCATTTAGAAGCGCCCGACTCATCATAGCCGAGTCTTTCCACATCAGCCAACACGCCATTGGCAAGCGACTTGCCATAGCCATACCCATGTTTTTGGCCGCTATAGGCCTTCTGTATTGGCAGATAGGCGATCCAGATGGCTTCAATACGATATGGAACTGGTTTGGTTGGAGCAACCAAACGCTGGCAGTTTTCACGCTGTGGACCATCACCATCTACTTGGTTCAAGCGCACAAAGGCTTCTGGATAACGCTCGTTCCAGCTTTCTTCATGACCACCGTATGCTCCACATTCTTGTTCGTCAGCGGGCAGGCATTCGGCAATTACATCCCACAAACAGTGGGTTACGCCATCGGAATAGGCTGTTTAATCATTTCGGTGGTATGGTTTGCTATCTGGTATAAGAAATTTTCAGACAACAAGATACAAAATTCCAATAACTCATTATTATGAAAAGAATTATCTTAACGCTTATTGCATGCATCTGTATAGCAGCTGGTGCACAAGCTCAATTCCGTGAGGGAAAAGGCTATATAGGCGCTTCTGTCACAGGATTAGACCTACATTACAGTTCCAACGATAAACTCAGCCTGGGCGTAGAGGCCAAAGCAGGCTACTTGTTCCGCGACAATCTGATGCTGTTGGGCGAGGCTTCGCTTCAACATAGCGGCAGAGACGAGGTCGCAGACAAGTATACAGTAGGCGTAGGTGGGCGCTATTACATTCAGCAGAACGGTATTTACCTCGGCGTTAACTGCAAAATGCTTCACGCCGACCATAATTATAACGACCTGATGCCAGGTGCTGAGGTGGGATATGCCTTCTATATCAACCGCTCAGTGACCATCGAACCGGCCGTTTACTATGATCACTCGTTCAAGAACAGCGATTATAGCACCGTAGGACTAAAAGTTGGCATAGGCATATATCTCTTCGATGATTAGTCATTATCCCTCAACACTGCTCGAACGGGCGGTAGACGAGTTTTCAAAATTGCCCGGCGTGGGGCGCAAGACCTCGTTAAGGCTTGTGCTCCACCTGCTCAAGCAATCGGCAGATGATGTAGATGCATTTGCCGACGCAATGAAAAATCTGCGCCATAACATCAAGTATTGCAAGATATGTCATAATATCAGCGATGACGATGTGTGCCCCATCTGCTCTGACCACACCCGCGACAGCTCACAAGTGTGTGTGGTTGAGAACGTGCAAGACGTGATGGCCATCGAAAATACACAACAATATCATGGCCTGTACCATGTACTTGGGGGCATCATATCCCCTATGGACGGCATCGGACCGAACGATTTGGAGATTGAATCGCTTGTAGAAAGGGTGAAAGCCGGTAATGTTAAGGAAGTTATTCTGGCTCTTGCAAGCACCATGGAGGGCGACACAACCAACTTCTATATATCACGCCGACTGCAAAACACAGGAGTAAAGCTCTCTGTTATTGCCCGTGGCATATCCGTAGGCGATGAGTTAGAGTATACCGATGAGGTAACTTTAGGGCGCAGCATCATCAACCGAACGCCTTTTAATAACTGAAAATGGAAAAATTAACGAAATATTTGGTAACAGAATTTTGGTGCTTTGTTGCCTTGACATTGCTCATTGTTGGCATCTTCGAGATGGGAATGATAGACGCCGGAGGCCATGTAGGCAGACCGGAAGAAGTGTTTGTGGTTTCCATACTGATGGAACTCGTCACCATCGGCCTTATTCCCTTGGCACTATATCTGTTCCGCATCAAGGCTGTTCAGCGCATCTTAAAACCTGCCAACGGACTATTATCCACCAAAGCCAGACTGTTTGGCAGCCTCAGAATCATCATGCTGGGCGTTCCCATGGTGGTTAACACCGTGTGCTATTATCTATATGGCTTCAACGTAAGGTTTGGCTACCTAGCCATCATCCTCTTCCTGGCTTCCTGCTTCATCTATCCTTCAAGAGGAAAATGCGAGAAAGAGTTCGGCGTAGCAACCGAAGAACAGGAAGATAAGGAGAACCACGCGTCATGAAACTGTCGGTTGTCATCGTTAGTTTTAACGTCAGATACTATCTTGAGCAATGCCTGCACAGCCTCACAAAGGCCTTAAAAGGCATTGACGCTGACGTATATGTAGTAGACAATCACTCACACGATGACACATTGACCATGCTTCAGGCTCGCTATCCCAACGTTCATATCATTGCCAACAAGCATAATCAGGGCTTCGCAAGGGCTAACAACATAGCCATACAGCAGTCGGAGGCCGACTATGTCTTGTTGCTGAACCCCGACACCGTGGTGGCTGAAGGCACATTGGCCCATTGCATCAGCTTCATGGACAGCCACCCGGAAGCCGGAGCACTGGGAGTGAAGATGCTAAACACCAACGGACAGAAAGCAAGAGAGAGCCGGCGCGGGCTGCCCGACCCCCTTACGGCATTCTATAAGATGAGCGGTTTGTGCAGCATATTCCCTAAAAGCCATACCTTCGGCCACTATTACATGGGCTACTTGCCATGGAATGAGCCAGCGCAAATAGAAATTATAAGCGGAGCCTTCTGCTTCTTGCGCCGCAAAGCCCTGCTGGAGGTAGGACTACTAGACGAAGATTTCTTCATGTATGGCGAAGATATAGACCTGAGCTACCGCATTCTGAAAGGGGGCTGGAAGAACTATTACCTTCCCGTAACCATACTCCACTACAAAGGCGAGAGCACTCAGAAGAGCAGCTACCGCTATGTGCACGTCTTCTACGAGGCCATGCTCATCTTCTTTAAGAAACATTACAGCCACATCAGCCTCCTTCTCAGCCTGCCCATCAAGTGCGCCATCTACGCCAAAGCCTCTGTCTCGCTCTGCCACATGCTGTCGGTCAAAGCACGCAGAGCCGTAGGTCTGAACTCCAGACATAAGGCTCACCGACAGCCCTCCTTCTTTTTCGTAGGGCAAGAAGAGGCATTGAGCACAGCCAAAGAGATACTCAAGAGATGCGGATTGCGCGTTGCGGCAGCTGCCACACGCTCAGCCAACCTGCCACTGGGGCATCAAGCCATCGAAAACAACATAGCCCAGGCAGACGACTGCTATGTTATTTACGACACCAATACTTACAGTTATCAACAGATACTGTCGTTCATGGAATGTCATCCCATCAGCAACGGACAGGTAGGATTTCTCTATCCCGACAGGAAAATCATCATTACACCAGAGGAGATATACCAATGAACAAGCCCAACGATACCAGCTCGCCCATCAGGCTACGCGCAATGGAGCCGGAAGACCTTGATTTGCTCTATCACATAGAGAACGACCGGAGTGTGTGGGGAGTGAGTTCTACCAACGTTCCCTATAGCCGTTATGCCCTGCACGACTATGTTGCCCATGCCCAGAACGACATCTACACCGACAAGCAAGTGCGCCTCATCATAACGAAGGCGACGGGAGAGACCATCGGTTTGCTCGATTTGATGAACTTCGACCCGCGTCATCAGCGCGCCGAACTGGGCATTGTCATTATGAAGCCCTATCGCCGGCAAGGCTATGCCACGGCAGCCATCAGGCAAATCCTATCAGATGCCAGAAGCATTTGGCATCTTCACCAGCTCTATGCCATCACCGAGCAGAGCAACGCAGCCAGTTGCCGGCTCTTCAAAGGCTTAGGCTTCAGCACGAGTTGCGTGCTTCGCGACTGGCTGTCGTTTGCCGATGGCTTTCATGATGCACTCTTGCTGCAATATTTTTTGTAGCACTTGTGAGGCCGTTGTCCCCACAAGTGCCCGTCTTAAAGCGTCATCCGGTGCCTAGTCTTTCAGCGAATAAGTCACCGTAGTAACCACCCTCACCTTCTTAATGAACGGAGTGTTGGCATCACGATCCTCTATAGTGAAGAGCCCTTGGTCGGCACTCACTATCTTGTTGAGCTTGGAATGGCTGTTGGCTGCAAACTGTTCGGCCGTCTGCTCAGCATTTTCTATCGCTTCGGTCATCATCTTTGGCTTCATGCTCTTAAAGGCGGCATACTCGTAATTGATGGGATTCTCATAATCGTTGGCCACAATAGCCACTCCTTGCTTAAGCAATTCGCCTTGCCGGGCTATGATGGAGCGCACCAAGTCTACCTTGTTAGACGACACCGTAATCACCAGCGTAACGTTATACCTATACGCATGAGCAGTAGAATTATACTGGTCTGCCGACATATCTATCACCTTAGGAGCATTCACGCTAATCTCTTTCGATGTGATACCTTCCTTGAGCAAGAAGGCCTTAATGGTTTTTTGCTTGGCCGCTATGCGGTCGTATAGCTCCGGAAGATTGTCACCCAGCTCCTTAGACACTATCGGCCACGTCACCTTGTCGGCCTTTACCTCCTTTTCGGCCAGTCCTTTTACCGTCACTTTGCGGTCTTTCTCCGTAAAGTTATCCATGCCCCCTTTCATGCAAAGGCCCAGCACCACAATGCCAAGGGCTATAATCAACGCGGGCAAAACTCTGTCTTTCATAATCAGTCCTTTCTGTTATGGGTTGTACTATGGCGCAAAGATATGAAAAGAAACCGAATGCCGCAATAGGGAAAATCCTATATCTTGAAGGGGGAAACCCTCTACATTGAGCGTAATAAAAACAAGGAGAGCAAGTTGCCCGCACCTCTGCGGGGGCCTGCTCTCCCCATGTCATATCATTAAGCTGCTGTTTCAGCAGTTATTCTATCACCACCAACGGGTCGTCTTCCAGCACTGCCTGACCGGGCTTTACGCAAATAGCTGTCACCTTGCCGCCCTTTTCAGCCTCGATGTTGTTCTGCATCTTCATGGCCTCAAGCACCACCACGGTGTCGCCGGCGCTCACTTCCTGTCCCACTTCCACCTCTATAGAGGTGATGGTACCCGGCAGCGGAGCCTTGACAGCATTGTTAGCGTTAACCGGCTGTGTGCTTGCTGTTTCGGCAGCATCCTTGTCTGCCTCAGCAGGCTTGCCCAGCACAACTTTCTTTTTCTCTGGTTCGGCAGGCTTTTCCAGCTCAACCTGGAAGGCCTGATCGTTGACTTTCACCTCAGCAATGTTGTCTTCGCTGATTTCGCCTATCTCAACCTGATAGTCCTTTCCGTCTATTTTATATTTAAAAGTCTTCATCTTCGTTATGCTTAAAATGTTAGTCAGGGTTTCTTGGTCATTATCTGCACATGGCTGTTCCACTCTGTGTGATAAGGCTTAATGGTTATAACGCCCGGTTCAACATCATGAACGTTGTTGCCTTCATACTCATAGAGGGCCATGGCTATAGCCGCATAGATATTCTTGTCCATACTGTTCACCTCCTTATTACATAGGCATACAGCCGTGTTTCTTCGCCGGAAGCGTCTGCTTCTTATGAGCCAGCTGAGCCAGACCGCGGCAAATGCGGAAGCGGGTGTTGCGTGGCTCTATCACGTCATCGATATATCCGAACTGCGCAGCCTGATAAGGATTGGCGAAAGTCTCGGTATACTCCTCCTCTTTCTCTGCAAGGAAGGCCTTCACGTCGCCGCCTTCTTCCTTCACTTTCTTGGCTTCTTTACCGCAAAGCACGGCAACAGCGCCACTGGCACCCATCACGGCAATC
>DLDC01000097.1 GCA_002480935.1 Prevotella sp. UBA7782
CTCATTAGACGCGTATCCCCTCTCCTGCTCCTTGGGATATTCGATGCCACGATACCAATCGGGCTGGAAATGAAATTCATTCTTCTTAGAAAACTGCATGTAAAGATCGGGATAGCCCGCATACATGCACGTCTTGATGCCGTTGTCTACACCATAATATTCGCGGCTAGCCACGCTATTCTCGTGCGTAAACTGCTTCACGCTGCGAAAAGCCAGGAAGGGGCGGAAGCGAAGCGTGGTTTGCGAGTGGGCGTCTACCAAGGTATAGCGTATGAGGATGCGGTCCTCGTAGTGCTGAAACACCACTTCCTTCTTCAGTATTACACCTCCCACACGATAAATAGTTGTAGGCACCTTGTCGCAATCAAACTCTTGAATATACTTATGCCCGTTAGGGCTGAAGTTGTTTCCCTGATATTTGTGCAAGCCCAAATTGAATTCAGCCCCATGCTGAACAACCGTAACATCCAAAGAACTTAACAATACGTGGTTGTCCTCGTCCATCTCAGGCACGGGGACGACTAGAAGTCCATGATATTTACGTGTGTTACAGTCTACGATAGTGGAGCAAGAATAGGCGCCGGAGCGGTTAGTGCGCAACAGCTCTCGTGTTAATGACTCTTGCAGGTTGGTCATCAGAGATTTTTCAAATCGTAGATAACTCATAATTGTTTAAGGTATTAATGGTTATATCAAGACCGCTCTACGAGCGGACATGCTTCATGACGTCTTCACACTTCAAAGTTAATCAATCTCTTTTAAATCGCAAAATATTTCACAAACAATTATTCAAAATCGGGAAATAATCATGTTGGAGACCACATTTTTCGTAAAAAGATTTGATTTTATACTTAGAATTACGTATCTTTGCAACACTAGGTAACTAAGGATAAAACGATTGTATGATAAAGCAAGTAGCGCTGTCTGGCACAAATGACGAGCTGGCTGAGATACTCAAGCCATTGTGGAGCATGCTCACCGTGGCACAACAGGAAGAGCTCAAGGAGAAGACAGCGGTAAAAAGATACCACAAGAACTCACTGATATACCACGAAGGTGAGGAGCCGCGCGCCATTATGTGCGCTATTACCGGCAAGGTAAAGGTGTATAAGGACGGCATCAACGGCCGCCAACAGATAGTACGTGTATTCAAGCCAGGGCAGTTGTTTGCCTACAGGGCACACTTTGCCCATCAAAACTATCTCACCAAGGCCGTTGCCCTGGAAAATTCCATCATATTGGAGATGCCCTGCGCACTGGCCGACAAGCTTGTTAAGACAAACTCAAAGGTGGCTTCTTACTTCATAGAGATATTGTCTGAGGCTTTGGGTGACGCCGACACGCGCACCATCAACCTCACGCAGAAGCACATCAGGGCCCGACTTGCCGACGCACTGCTCTTTCTGAAGAAGAACTACGGATTGAGCCCGGAAGGCTGGTTAGACGTAGACATGAGCCGGGAAGACATTGCCAGCTTGGCCAATATGACTACCAGCAACGCCATACGCACCCTATCGGCATTCACAGGTGAGGGCTTGGTGACTACAAAAGGCAAGAAAATACGCATTGACGAGGCCGGGCAACTGCAGCACATCGCCAAGATGGGTTGATGGCGTAAAGCTGTCTAGCTGGGCAGAATCCAGTTCACCACCTCTTGATCCACCGTTATCTTGAAAGGACCCACAGGCGAACCACTTATCATCCTGCCGTCTACGCCCACCAAGGCGTGGTCGGCTTTCAAGAATTCCACCTCTTGCGTGCGGTAAGGATGCACGCTGCGGTGATTGAGAAACTTGCCTTTCACAAAGAGATATATGCCCTCAAAGAGCTGCGTCATTTGCGGATGATATACCACAGACACATCGAGCAACCCGTTATAAGGCACCGCATTGGGTGTCTGTCCATAGCCCGTAGCATTGCCCACGCACACTGTCATGACCTTACGTTTGATGTCGTCAGAGTTGATGTGTATGTGCATAGCATAGTCGAGTCGCTGAAAGATGAGCAGTATAAATGAGAAAAGAAATGACAAGGCGCGCGATCCGAAGATGTGATGGGTCTGCCGTCTGAGGTTCATGATGGCGGCGATGAAGCCCACGTTCACACAGTTAAGGAAATAGCGCCGGCACTTTTCGCCCTTCCGGTTGGTATATCGTATGCACCCCAGGTCTATCTTTCTGATGCGATGCCGCTTCAATGCAGCCACATTATGCTCTATGTCACCCTCTTCCACTTCCCAGAACCGGGCAAAATCGTTCATCATGCCGTTGGGTATAACGCCTAACGAGATGGTGTCGCGCACCGACTTGTCTACCTGCATGAGGCAGTTGACGGCGTCATTCAGGGCAGAATCGCCTCCAACAATCACGATGGTCTTATACCCATTGTTTATCATCATCTTCACAAGCCGCTCTACACTGCCCATGCTTTCGCTCTGCACCATGTCATACTGCACGTGCTGGGCGTTGAGGGCTTTTTCTATGCGCTGCCAACGGCGGTGCATACTGTTGAGCAATCCTCCCTTAGGGCAAAAAAGTATGCCCCATCTGTTATTTTCTGTCATAGCTTTTGTTCTTCATTCTCATTCATCCACTCCTTTATCTTGTCGCACTTAACATTTAACGGCAACATGGCGTCGAGCCAATGTATGCGCACCCCTCTGCGCTCCATGCCCCTGAACCACGTCATCTGGCGCTTGGCAAACTGATGGATAGCTATTTCAAGGTTCTTGAACATGTCGTCATAAGAGCGCCGGCCTATTACATACTCTGTTACATATTTATATTCCAGACCATAATAAATAAGGTCGTCAGCCGGTATGCCGCTCTCCAAGAGGCCCCGCACCTCCTCTATCAAGCCATGCTCCAGCCTTTGGCGCAGCCTGTCGGTAATCTTTCGGCGACGCTCATCACGGTCTATCTGCACGCCCACCACCAGAGAGCTAACGGGCGGGAGTTCTCTTTCAGGAGTGGGATGTTGCAGGTTATACGTTTCTATTTCAATAGCCCGAATGGCTCTTTGGCAGGAATCAACATCCGTAGTGTTGTGCATCGCAGAGTGATTTTGCCGCTTGAGCTGGTCAAGTATGGCGGTAAGCTCTTGCAGTGTCTTTCCTTCCAGCGAGCTGCGCAACTGCTCATTCTGCGGAACGGGCGACAAATGATAGCCCTTGAGCACGGCTTCTATATAGAGGCCCGTACCACCACACAAGATGGGCTGTACGTTTTTACGTCGTAAAGTCTCATATACCGTAAAGAAATCTTCTTGATATTTAAAAAGATTATACTTTGTTCCGGGCTCACAAATGTCTATGAGATGATAGGGTATGTGTGTTCCGCACACCTCATAGTCGTCCAAATCCTTACCCGTCCCGATGGTCATTCCACGATACACCTGGCGCGAGTCGGCCGAAATCACCTCGCCTTTCAGTTCATAGGCTAAGCGTGCGGCAAGCTGAGTCTTACCACTTGCCGTAGGGCCAAGTATGGTTATGAGTTGTTTCACATAGCAAAGATACGAAAACTATCACCTAAACAGCAAATCTTTTAAGAGATTATAACAGTTTAATGACGTCAATTCATCCACAAGCCTTGCACGAGCTTGGTTCAACGTCCAGACTGCTACGGATGCCTGCATTGCGAAGAAGAGCCTAGGCATGACATGCGATGGCTAAGAAAAAAGGCTGTGCTACGAAAATGCGCACAGCCCTTTATGATGATTATGTGATAATAATCGTGTGATTACTTCATCTCAGCGAAGTACTTGATGGTGC
>DLDC01000099.1 GCA_002480935.1 Prevotella sp. UBA7782
AACGAAGATTTCAAAATGGTGTTCCACCTTCCTAAAGATCAGGAAAGTGCCGAAAATGTACCAATCATTTACTCTATCGTGCCTTGGACTCCACAACAAATGGATGTAGGCATATCCGGTTATTATAATTTCAAGATTGTAAAGAAAGAGCCTACCCACTTTGTCATCGATCCCAAGCAGCAGGTAACAGGTACCGGCGGCACTGTGCCGTGCCCGAGCATTGCCATACACGACCAGTTTGAAGCAGACATCACAGACCTCTTCAACGTATCACGTGCCAAGGCTGACAACAACGACAGCTACACGCTTAACGAAGACGGCTCTGTAACATCCGGCACTGCGGGAACCTACAACGTCAACGTCAACGGAACACTGAAGGATGCTACCAACGCTACTTCCAACGGCCGCTTCTTCGAGAATCCGGCTTCAGACAGCTACACTGTCGTATTCAAGGGAACATCACCGGGCAGCATAGGTACCTACGAGATTATCTATGACGATAATGAGTTCTCCACTGACGCCACAACCAAGGCTTCGAGCAAGATGGGCAAGCTACACTTCATCACTACAGGCGATTTCTTCCCTGGCACAACAAGCTACGGCGAAGTGCCGGGCATCAACATCACCTTTGGTAGTGCCGACGATGCTAACAACCCATGGAGCATCCAAACCGGCGGTGGAGGTTCAGCTGCCAATCCCGACAACGACAAGGACAAGGATGAAAAAGGCAATAACTCGATGGAGTATATCGAAGGCGATGTGGTGACGATAGACGCCAACACCCATCTGCCCACAGCCGGCTGCTTCCTGAAGATATATGCCATCACCAACGGATGGCTCACCATAGACAGCAAGTTCCTCAGCCATAAGGATGAGGAGGGCAAGACGCCGGAGCATTACATCCTCGTCAACGCCTCCACCATGGAGATGCAGCAAAGCAAAACCTTTACGGAAGATTTCTATGGAGAATATACATTCCCGAAGGCACTGCTGGCTGGCAACACCTATTACCTCTACACCAACGACGGACAGATGATATTGCACGGTCTGAACTATACTCCGGCATTCATAGACCCCGTTACCGATAAAAAGCCATGGACCACGCCGGGTGCCATAGACGACGAACCTGTAACCGTGTCGTCGGCTTTCGTCAATGGCTACACGGGCATACTGCCCACACTCACCATGCACCGTCCTAACGAAAACGTGTCATGGCACTGCCTCGACGTTTCTGCCAGCAGCACGTCTACGTCTGTCAATGACATTAAGGAGTATACCAACAACGATGCCAAGCATGTTTATGTTGGTCAGACCGACGGAATCATCTATCCCAAAGCTCTTACCTCTGAGGCTCCTCTCAATAACTCGAGCCGCGAGAAAACCGATGCCTACAGCCGTGTGAAGATCTTCGGCAGGGTGTTGGGCAAGAAAGTAAGCACAGACCAACAGGTGAGAAAGGAGCCAGCCTACTGGCTCTTCATCGGTGATATGCCTACCTATATCGTACAGGCGGGCGAGACCCACGATCAGGAAGACCGCGTGTCGACAACCAACATTCCCACACGTATCTGGATGAAATTCGGCGGATGGCAGTGGGCTCCGGAGTCTGAATATCCTTACTATAAGGACAACGTGTCGGAGAAAGGATGGCTCGCCGACGGATGGAAGACAGCCAAGATGGACTCTGTAGGCCGCAACAATCAGACCATAGACGGTTTCCACTTCACGACATGGGGCGAGCAGAACCCCTCTGACGAGGCTGTAAAGGGCTGGGACAAGGGCAAACGCAACACCTTCAACCTGCCGGTACGTGGCACCTACCTGAAATTCGAACCTGAGGAGAGCGGACAGCTCCTTGTCTACCTCTGCCAAAACGGTATGACAGATATCTCAAAGAATGATGACGAAGCCCGTCTGGAAAAGAACGGACCGTGGCTGCGACGCCGTGCAGTATATATTGTAGATGAGACCGGAAAGCCCGTGGCCATCGACGATATGGGTGGATGGCATGTAGGTAACGACTGGAACCAATATGTCAATGCCGGACAGACCAATGCCGACCGGTATCCTGGCTATCACAACTTGTGTCTGAACTACTATTGCGACGGCATGACGCGCTGCGCATGGGAGTATGCTACAGGCAAGGAACTGAAGATAAGCACGGCGAATCCTGCTGATCCGTCAGCTGATAAGAAAGATAAGAAGTACAGCTGGTTTAGTGCCTACGACCGCGACAACGACGGCAAGCTCTCGACAACAGAACAGAAGAACCTCGATGCTGACATAAAGAAGATACACGACTGGTGGACTGCTACCAGCTATTCTTACGACAAGACCGTAGATGGGAAACGGCTTACCAGCTCGCTGAACCATGCCAAGCTCGACGGCCCGCTGGAGGTTCTTCAACTCTCCGACTCCAGTTATGTGCTGCCCACCAAGGGCTATGTGCGCTACACCTTCCATGTGCTCGCCGGAAAAACCTATAATGTGTTTGCTACGGGCTCTAAGTTAGGCTTCTGCGGCTTCGGTTTCCTGCCTGCCGGTTATCAAGGCAATTCTTCTAAGTGGACAAGTGCCGGAAAGCCGAATGAGTATGGCGAGTTCTCTGATAACGTATATGCTAACTTGCCAAAAGTGACGGACGACATCTACAAGCCCGGCAACACCGGAAACACACGCCTCATGGGCGGTGAAGCCACTCTGGATGTCACCAAGAAGGCAACAGACGATGGCAGCTATGACAAGTTTGCCAAGAGCGGCTACGCAATCGACGGAGATAAAACTACATCAAACGGCACCACAGAGAGCACCACAACCAAGGCACGCGACTTTGTAAACGTAACGCTCAAGCGCACCTTCCGCAACAAGCGCTGGCACGGCATCTGCCTGCCCTTCTCACTCTCTGAGACACAAATGCACAAAGTGTTCGGCGATGATGCCGTAGTGATAACCTTCGACAGCATCATGGCAACAGGCGAACAAGAGCGCGCCATACACTTCACGCAACACTCTAATCAGCTCATGGAGGCCGGCAGACCTTACTTCATCCGTCCCAGCTGGTCGGACAAGGGCGACGGTGCTGAGGTATCAGATCTAACCTTCAGCCACGTGACGTTCGAGAACAAGGATGCCATGTCGCTGGTTTGCTACAACGAGGGTGTGAGAAAGGTGCACGAAGACTTTAAGAATGGCGCAGCCGCAGAAGACAAGGACATCTTCACCTATAAGATAACGGGTGTGTATGACAAGACCCTCATTCCGTGGTACAGCTACTTCATGCGCAACAATGCGAATGCCGATGAAAACAAGCTCTATCGCATTGTGCCTCAATCAGGCTCTGATGACAAGGGTGCTTATCTGCCGGGTATGAACGTTTATCTCTATCCTTACTCTGCTGATGTCTCAGGCTCAGAACTCGTCACCACAACAGACAATCCTGCCAAGATGGCCTCGTTCTGGATAACAGGAGCTGAGGTGGCTGGCGGAAGCACTACAAGCATAGACCAGCTGGTTGACGAGATAAACACCGAAGCCACCAGCTTTGTGTCGGGCGTTTATGACCTGCAAGGCCACTGCGTTCGCACAACCAACAACTTAAAAGGCTTGCAACCCGGCATATATATCATGGGCGGTAAGAAGTATGTAATAAAATAAAAAGGAAGTGATGAAAACAATAAAGAAAGATTATACGGCTCCTTGCACCATCGTGTGTAAGATGCAAATGGAGGGCGTGATGGTTTCTGCCAGCAATCTCTCTTTGTCTTACAAGCACGACAACGTGCTGTTTGAAGCCGACAAGCAAGTCAACGTCAATGATATCCCTGTCCCTGCTACGGCAGGCGACTTCCAAGTGGTGGGTGGCAGCGACTTGCCCGCAGCCAAGAAGAACAACCTTTTTTATGACGAAGAGTAAACTCAGTGCCGCCCTACCCTACTGCTGAAGTGGGTAAAGCAGCATGTTCTATACCCAAAAGGCATCCGGACAATGAGTTCGGATGCTTTTTTATTTTTGTTATTGCACATTTCCTATAGCAATTGTGCAATCGTTTATCTTTTCATTTTTTACTTTTTCCTACCTTTTGTTTAACTATTTTCTATTAATTTATTTAGTTTTGCACTAATCTCACATACTTCATAAATAAACCACTATCAAGAATAACAACAGTGGTTGGAATGAAAATGAAAGATTAGATAAACAAATCGAACATAAATTAATACTACACAATGAACTACAACTCACAGGGAAGATGTTGCTTCACCCGTCTGGTTACAGGGTTAGCCTTGGCGGTCTGGCTCATGCCCACAAACAACGCAAAGGCCTTTAAGGTCTACACACGCATCGTACAAAAAGTACAAAACTCAGGAACCAAGGACTATGACACCAAAGAGGTCACA
The DNA here is from genome assembly GCA_002480935.1 of Prevotella sp. UBA7782. Next base: position 4,396 of record DLDC01000099.1, read on the forward strand.
GACTATGTGCCTTACATCCATGCCTGGTACGACGAAGAGGGCAAATCTTCCACCGTGCTCCTTTCGGGATTTGGGGACAACAAAAATGCGCCAACAAAAGAGACCATCACACTGAAGGACGGCACAACGCAGACTTGGTACAGCTACGACTATGGCAATATGGCCTCAGCCACCGATGCCCAATATTACAAGGTCATCGTGGCTGCCTATGATATGGACACTGAAAAGAAAGCCAAGAACTGCGTATGGCAGTCGGCCGACCTCGATGTATACAGCAAGGATAAGAAATCCAACGAAGACATCTATCTTGAGATAGAGTATATGCCGGCTAAGACAGCAACCAAGAGCCGCTTCTCCTTCCATGAGGAAACGCCGTGGCAGGCTCAGGGTTACAACCTGAAATATTATGTCTGCGACGACAAGGGCAACCATCTTGCCACTTTCCAGAACGTGCTCAACCAAATGGTTTACCTGCCTGAAAGCACTACAACGCTCAAAGACGGCTCTACAAAGACCACCTACGACAGCTCTAAGCCGGAAATCATGTCACATCCCGACAACACGTCGCTGTGGAATGCTGTCGTCAGTGCCAACTCGCTGACTAAAGATACAAAGTTCTACATCTCCGGTGGTTATTACGACGACAACGGCGAATATGTAGAGAAGTATCAGTACCGGCCTTTTTCCGACTACGCATTCAGCAGCAACAAAACTTTCAATAACACCAACGGTTATTCAGACTACGGCAACTGCAAGATTATAGACAATGTAACCACGCCACGCAACGATGCTTTCTTCACCGTAGGCGAAAGCACCAACAGCGGCAACAACAATGCTGCCGACGTGTCATATACACTCTACCTCAACACCTCTCTGCTCTCTGATGCCAACAGCGAGACCAACCAAGATTACTCTCAGTATCCGAAGAACCAGAAGGTAAGTGTTTATAAAACCATCGGTTATGGCAACCAGAGCGTTACCCTGCAGCGCAACGCCGCCCTTGCCGAGGACAAAGAGGGATATGACTTGCTGGTAAATATGGTGAATCTCCGACCGGAGGACGGTTATGAGAACCAAGAGACAAACACCGACCACTGGGATGTGACAGGCAGTAGCCGCACCATGACGAAACTGGATTTCAGTAATAACCAGAACGAACTGCTCAAACAGACGCTCAGCAAGTATGCTGACTTCTATACCGCCGGCGACATTGTATATCACTATCGCGTTCCAAAGCCGCAAACCGACTTTGAGTCACTCTTCATGGCATTCTTGCCTAACAGCGTAAAGAGCGCGTGGACAGGAAGCGACGAAGACTGGGACAAGATTATCCGGCCGCAGGTGCAAGAAGGAAAGACTGCCAAGGGCCTCATCGGTGGCGTGTTCGTGCCGGAGCATCAGGCCATGGAGGCACTTACCCCCGACCTGCCCAACAGCAACTATGCGCAGTTCGACGTGTTCCTTAACATCAGCAAGAGCATGTATCTGCTCGTACCCGTCAATTCTTACGACCTCACCGGCCCTGCCGTACGTTACTACAATATCTCATCGCATCAGTTTGAGGAATCTACAGACGCATCTCACTGGGGCAATGGAAACTACCAGTACCAGTACACCCCGATGGCATATAACAAGGTAGAAAAATGCTGGCAGTACACGGGGATGTTCTATCAGAGCATCAACCGCAATGAAGATGGCACCGTAGGAGGCACCGACAACGGCTTCCGCATCCGCGTCAACCAACTCTATTCAACCAACTATCATGAGGAGCCGTACTGGTTCTCAAGCCAGAATGCCAACGAGACGAAAGAAAATATCGTATGCCATCAGAACCAAACCTACCAACAGTATGTTGACGCACAGAGCGACCACAGCAAGACCATCATCACCACAAGGCCTATGAAGGACGTGCCGGAGTGGACAACAACCACTGCCGACGGCAAGACAGTACACAACCCCTATGGTCCTGACACCTATTATTATAATCACCTGGTGACCTGCAACACGGGCACACCGCTATGGCAAGATGCCAAAAACACCAAGGCAAAGCATGGCGTGAACGACAATATAACCGATGGCAACATAGGCCAGGAAGAAGAGCAGCAACGCATCAACATCAACTTCGACCTGCCCAGCGGCTGGTATACCATCAAGTTCTATCCTCAGGGCGACCAAACGGGCAAGCCTTATTACACGCTTGAAGAGGCTAAGGACCCGGGCACTGATATTCCCATACCGGTAAATAGCTATAAGTACATCCGCACCTATAGTGCCACCAAGGCCTATGTACGACCCGAAGACATGGATGTATTCACGGTGACAACCATTGACAAGGATGGCATGAAGGCCCATCTTAAGAAAATCAACGACCTGGGTTATCTGCCTGCCAACACAGGACTCATCATCGCTTACACCACCGATATCTCTACAGGTAACACCGACAACTTGGAGTTCAGCAGCGACGTGTCGAAGGACAAGTTTACGGATATGTCAAAGAACTATCCTCGCCTGAATCTGACGGAGTATAAAGGCGCTACTACAGAAGAGAGTTCATATACAAAAGACAACCTGCTCAAACCAACGACGTTGCCCGACGGCAGCATATACGTCAATCCTACAACAGAGTTTGAGGATGATGGCAAGACGGTCAAGGCTCGCAACTATAACTTCTGCCTGACCACCACCTACACCGACAATACCCATAAGACAGCCTCATCATGCACCCTGTCGTTCAAACGCGTGCGCACCTTCAAGGCCGGAGATGTGGTGAACGGCAAGACGCTGACAGCCGATGAAGCCACGGACTGGAATACGCCACCCGCCGAACGCGCTTATCTGAGCTTGCCTGCCGACATCTACGGCGGTACAATGTATGGTGCCGTGAGCAATGACGAGTTGGGCGAGCAGTGGAACGAGACGTCCGGAGCTAAGCTCTTCAACCTGATTGTTGACTTTGACGACACCCCAACAGGCATCACCTCTCTCCCTGCAACGGCTGCCAAGCCCAAAGCCGATAATACTATTTACACCCTCATGGGCACACGTGTCAGCGGTAAGCTCAGCAGAGGCATATATATTAAGAACGGAAAGAAGATCGTGGTTCGTTAACACAACCTCTTGTTTCAAAACCCAAAAAGACAAAGACACAAATGAAAAAGAAATATATAAGGACACAAGCCACCGTGATAACCATGGATAGCAGTATGCTGCTAGCAGGGTCGGGAGGCCAAGAAACAGGAACAGCCGGCAACAAAGGCGAGACAACCTACAATGGTAACGATGGCACCATTCGCTTGGCAAAGGGCAACAACCTCTTCGAAGATTCTGAAGAAGATGATGATCCATGGAGCAATAACCTCTGGTAAAGAACCTTATTAACCACCAGCAGGTGGCACATTCCTAGTTCCCCATGCGCGGCACCAACAGCCAGCACATGGGGATTTTTGTATATCTTGTAGGGACGCTCGTTCGAGCGTCCGCATCCTTGTATAGCAACGTGCACCCACAGCAGGGTGGGTTTACCTTGTTCTTCGCTTGCGTACGGACACAAAGTGACCGCAAAATACATTGGGAATTATTCAGTCACTTTGCCAAAAGGGCATTCTTGCAAATCAAAACTCCTGTTTCAAGGCAAAAGAACCTGTACCAGACGGCAGATAGCATATTTTTGCGTAACTTTGCACCATCATTCAAAGCAACAAGCAAACAATAAGGATAACAACAGAGAATGGCAACAGGCAACAACAGTGTAGACATGCTGCACGGACCGCTGCTGGGCAAGATGCTCAAGGTGGCCATGCCCTTTGCTGCAAGCAACGTCTTGCAGCAGCTCTTCATTTCCATAGACGTGGCCGTGGTGGGCCACTTCGCCTCAAGCGAGGCTCTGGCTGCCGTGGGTGCCAACACCTTTCTCATCAACCTGCTCATCAATCTCTTCGTAGGCATAGCCGTAGGGGCCAATGCCGTCATCGCCATGGCCATAGGCGCACGCGACCGTCATCGCATACGCGATGCCGTGGGCACTACTTATGTGCTGGCTGTGGTGGGCGGACTGCTGCTCAGCATCGTGGGCATCACACTGGCACCCGTTGCCTTGGGATGGATGGCCACACCGGCTAACATCATGAAGGATGCCACGCTCTATCTGCGGGTGTATTTCCTGAGCATTCCCTTCTTCTTCATCTTTAACTTTGGGGCAGCCGTTCTGCGCAGCAAGGGCGACACCAAACAACCGTTATACATCCTGCTCATGGCTGGCGTGGTGAACACCTTATGCTGCTTGCTCTTTGTGGTGGCTTTGCACTGGGGCGTAGCGGGTGTAGCCGGAGCTACAGGCATGGCCAACATCTTCAGCGCGGCATGCATCGTGAGGGCACTGCGACGGGAAAGCGGACCGTTCAGATTGCAGATGTCACGCCTGCACGTCAACCGGCGCTCACTGCGCAACATCCTGGCCATTGGCATACCCACCGGACTGCAAAGCATGCTCTTCTCCTTCAGCAATGTGTTTGTGCAGACAGCCATCAACGGCTATGGCTCGGCTGCCATAGCAGGTTCGTCGGTGGCACAAAATTTCGAGTACTACTGCTACTTCATCATCAACGCCTTTACCGGCACTGCCGTGACCTTTGTGGGTCAGAACTACGGGGCGGGGCAGCTCAAACGATGCCGCACCGTGTTCTGGCTGTCACTGGGTGGGGCCATGGCAGGCTGTCTGGCAGCCAACATGACATTCTTCTGCGGTGCCGACTTCTTTCTTTGGCTCTTCACATCCGACCCTCAAGTAACTCATTATGCCTACCAACGCATGGCCTGCGTGCTGGTTTTTCAGTGGATAGCGTCAACCTACGAGATACCGGCAGCATGTATGAGAGGATACGGCCACGCCGTAGAACCTACGCTGATGGCTATATTCGGCACGTGCGTGTTCCGACTGGGATGGATATTCTGGATATGCCCCGTGCTGCCAGGCTTCAACCACCTGATGATTGTCTACCCCATATCATGGGTGCTCACGGGCATCATCATGACCTCTGCCTACATATTGTTGCTGCGCCGACCGGAACTGCGGGCAACACAACATTAATACAACCTGCATGCTTTTGTTACAGTCTATGCATCAGCCCCGAAGGGGGGGGGCTTATCCATAACCCAAGTTTGGGCGAGCGGAGCGAGAA
>DLDC01000147.1:0-312 GCA_002480935.1 Prevotella sp. UBA7782
TCAAAATGGACTTTTGACACAGCCTCCTACATTTAGGATGTAATTATGCTGTTGTCGTAGGAAGAGCACCGTCTCTGTATCCGCACAGCAAAGTGCACCAGGGTGCATCCATAGCATGTTTTTTCACGCTCAAAAATAGCATCCCCATGGTGATGCGCTATTTGCGTCAAATCTTAAATAGGCCTTTTTGGGCAGCAATAATGCCTATTTTGCAAGCCGAAACAGGCACTTTTGCAATGCAGAAAGGCCACTCTTGTAAAAGTGTGATGACGTTGGCAGCATTTGTCTTCTATTTTCAGATATGTCATTGCC
>DLDC01000147.1:356-12927 GCA_002480935.1 Prevotella sp. UBA7782
GATAAAAAGCAATTTTATGCAACATAATGAGAATGTATTATTTACATAAATTAAAAATTCGTCAATTCAAATATTTCTTTTTGATGGCAGAAATAATGGTTTAGATGATAAATATTTGTAAATAAGTAATTTATATGCATTGTGTTTTGATTTCTTTTAAATGTAAGATGGATGTAGATTATGTTGTTTTTACTATGTAAATTGTATTTTATGCGAAATTTAACGAATAATANNTAAAATAAATCCTTTACCTTTGCACCCGATTGGATAACAACATTAAGCAGCAGTAGAAAACATCCTTTAAACACAGCCCGAAATAAACAAAATAGGGTTGCGCTGTGAGTTTGAACGCCAGCATTACAAGAACGAAAAGTTATTATTGATACTGAATTAAAAGTTTTGATTAGATGAAAAAATATTATTGCCCTCCCCGGTGCGAGGCGCTTCTCATCACTACCTATGGTGATGTGGCATTAGGTCCCAGTGTTTCTGGTTCTGTACCTGAAGAAGTTCAACTTTCGAAACCTTCATTTACAGGTGACGAAGATGATTCTGAGGTGTCTAAATCTTTATGGAGTGATGATGATGAAAACAATAACAAATAAAGAAAGGATACAGAGATGAAATTCAGAATTTACCTATTAAGCTTGATGGCTTGTTTGCTGTCATCGGCACGAATGATGGCTGATGATACTCCCATTACTTCTGTTCCCTTTAACAAAACCGACCTGACAACGGGACAGTATCGCATCCCCTCGCTGGTGCGAATAGACGATAAGACCCTTATAGCCTTTGCCGACTTGCGCCCAACAAGCGGTGGTGATGTTGGCGCAACAGACGGTCATACATCCATAGTGGCCAAGAAATCGACTGACAATGGTGCCACTTGGGGCGAGCAAATCACCATTCTTGATGCATCAAAACAGAGCGACGCCAACTTTAAGTACGGCGATGCCGCAACGGTGTACGACCCCGACAGCAACAAGATACTGCTCATGTGCTGTGGCGGTACGGTGGCTTACGGGAGTTCAACAAAAGATACCCCCTGCGCACTTACATGGCCACGATAGATCCGGACAAGCTTGGCACCGTGGAGCCCACCGATGTAACCTCTACCATATATGGACTTTTCAGCAGCACATCGCTCACTGGGCTGTTCCCCACAAGCGGTGAGATGTGCCGCAGCAAGTATATCAATAAGGGCACTAACAACCGTATCTATTTGGCATTGGCTACCAATATAGACGCCAAGGTGATATATACCGACAACCTGGGCAAGACGTGGAATGTGCTGGGAGGCGCTTCTACGCAAACCATGTATCATGCCAACAACTATACGTCTGATGAGACCAAGTGCGTGGAGCTGCCCGACAAGAGCGTGTGGATAACCTCTCGCTTTAATGGAGAAGGCAGAAGTCGAGGCTTCAATGTGTTTACTTATTCGGACAATACCTATACCAGCGGTATTTGGGGAGCTCTCAACAGCCCTAACTGTGAGGCTACGCCAGACGCCAACAACAACAACTTCAGAATGTCGGCGAGCCGTTGCAACGCCAGTCTGGTGATTGTACCGGCACGTAGGGTATCTGATGGCGCAAACGTATATGTTGCCCTGCACTCTATACCTTATGGAGTATGGGGAACCAATCCCACATTAAAGGTAAAGACATATACAGACCGTAAGGACTTGGGCATCAACTGGAAGGTGCTGAAAGACCGCAATGATTTCACCACGATGGATGGTCAGGATGTTAAGGCTAAGAACAATAAAAATGTGGAAGTTGATGTGAATGGCTCCCACAAATTGCTGTCAGGGTGGAACAACTATCAGCTCAACAGCGACTATTCGGCTTACTCTACGTTGCTCGACAATGGCAGCGATGGCGTGGACCTGCTCTTTGAGCATACCACAGAATCGGGAAATTACAGCATCCAGTATCAGCATCTGTCGCTATCTACCATAACCGGCGGTGCCTATACCTATGCCTCTGGTCTTAACAATGATGCTTATATGAACGTGAACGTGATGCCAGTGGTGGGAAATGTATATCTCATCAAGGCACGATATAAGGATTCTAAAGGTAATATAACCGAACGTTATCTGCACAGTGGTTTCGTTTCTATCACGTCTAATGGTGTTAACAAAGATGGTGACGCTTTGCTCACGGCATCGCAGAAAATGGGCACTGATGTGCCTGATCCCACCTATTTCTGGACCTTCTCGCAGGATGACACCAAGAGCTCGCCCTATTTCTCAAGCTATAACGGCGACGGATACATGGGATGGGGCTCTGGTGGAACAGACTATTGGACCAATAAAGCAGCCAATACCACCATCTGCACACCTTTTTACAAGAACTCCTTTACTATCACANNCAGCCTTTCATCATAAGAGCGCACTGATAGATGGTGCAAAAGGAGTAACGGCTTCAGACGTAGACGGATACTCCCTGGAGTATTTCCATACTAGTGCTAAAAAAGACCGCTTTATGGCTGTGAAGAGTGACGGAACGGAAGTGAATTGGGTCCTCAATACGGGCAATTCGCTGACAACAGGATCCGGTAATTGGACCACAGACTTGATTTTTGTGAAGGTAAGCCCATCAAGAACGGATGATCACGGCTCATTCAATGCCCCCACATTCAGCCAGACAGGTTATCCTATTACCTTTGCCAGAAGTGAGGATGACTGTGATGCCTATACACAGGCAGTGAAGAAGGGCACGGAAAACTCGTTCGACTTCAACTATTATGCCACTCTCCGTGCGCCGTTTGCCCTCTATGTGCCCTCTGATGTGAAGGTTTACAAGCTCACCAGCGTGGATGTGGCCAACGAGAAACTCACGTTAGAGGAGTATACCGCGCTTCATACCTATGATGGCAAAACCATCATTCCGCGTGAAACACCGGTCATCATGCAGTTGGCAGGCACAAGAGGCAACGGCAAGACATCTGTTATCAAGTATTTTGACCTGGCTCCCGGCCAGCCTTTCGAAGCACCTGACGCAAATGGTACACATCCTACGACCAAGCTCAATGGTACGTTGGGAAGGGAAGTGCTATCATCAGACACTTATACGACTGTAGAAAAAGGCAACGGTAAGTATGTCTACTACCTGTTGGGTAAGGTTAACGGCTACGTGGCACTCTATAGACTGGGTAAGAACAGCGATGGCAAGTTTGCCATAGCACACAACAAGGCCTACTTTATGTTTCCTATACAAGGTACTACATCGTCTAAGCCCAGCTTCGCAATCAATGTAGAGGATGGTGAAACAACAGGCATAACCGTCGTTGGGCAGACATCGCAGAGCGCTGAAGATGGCAAGGTTTATGACCTTAACGGTCGCTTCCTTGGCTATTCGCTCAGTGGTTTGGCCAGTGGAATATACATTCAGAATGGTCGGAAATACGTAAAATGATAGTTTAAAATTTTTAGTTTGTTTTTAACCAACTATATCTCGGAAAGGGGCTGTGCGTGAGCATGGCCCCTTTTTCTCTGCCCGGCAAGGCTGATGATGCCACCGGACAGACGCTTTACGTGGCACGGCGTGGCGTGAAGTCAGTAGCGATAGAGCTTCACGTGCAGTATCTTATAGTCGCCGCAGGCTATGCGGGCGTGGCGGCCCTGGTGGTCTTGGTCGCCGTTGTCGCGCCGGATAAACCGCAAAGTGCCGTCGGCTGCCACCTCCACTTGGTCTACATAGCCTATGCCGATGCGCTGTCCGCGGAATCTGGAGGCCGTTGCCGTGGCGGCATCCTTGCCCTGTTGGGCAAAGCCATCCTCGCCCCGGGTTACCTGTACCTCCTGTTTCTTCTCTTCGGCCGTCTGGAATACCGTTACGATGCCATTGCCCGCGATGAGGTAATCATCGGTTCCCAACTTCAGAATGAGGCCTCCTCCTTCCGGCCAAGGCGTGCCGTCAGTGGCCCGCGGGTCCCATGGCAGGGTGTAATAATGGCGGCATGTAAGGATAACATCGTCGTCTGTGATGACTTGCTCGCGGTCGTTCTGGTCGAAGAGCAGCCCCCATGTCTTGCCCCAGGGCCCTTTGGGCGCGCCGGGACCCATGCCCTGTGCCTTGATGAGCAGGGGCTGCAGCTGCCGGATGAGCTTATATGCTTGGCTCACGCTGGCAGCTGATGTGGCATCAGCCTCGTCTATGGCAAACGGCGAGAAGCTCATGGCGTCCACGGCACCAAAGGTATAGAGGGCGCGCACGCCGCTATTGGCCGACAGTCTCGTCTCTGGTGTGAAGAATGGATTGTTTTTCAGCTTGTATTTTGCCACCCAATCCTTGAAGCCCGTATCGTATATGTCGGGCGCAAAGATGTCGATGTCGGGCGCGGCACACTTCCATATCTCGATGAGATGGGCCAGCGGACCGGCCGAAGGATACTCACCCGGCTTGCGTCCGCGGCTGTTCATGGCTGCGTTGACGTAGAGGGGCAGGGCATAAGTGGCCTTGGCTGCCGCGCAGAGCTGCTGTACATAGGCAGCGTAATAATAGGCCTGAAACTTTTCTTGCGCGTAGAGGTCGTCGCCAAACACCTCCGGCCACGTGCCCCGCTTGGCTATACCTAGGTGCTTGAGCAGCTTTTCGGGCACGCGGCTGCGGTAAGCTTTCTCGGCCAGAGGTGAGAAATCGCGTGCCGATTCAAGCATGCCTATCTCGTTTTCCACTTGCAGCATGATGACGGTGTTGTGCTGACTGTCTACCTCTTTGATATGTTCAACGAGGCGCAAGAAGGCTCGCTTGTCGGCCTTGAGCACGTTTTCGGAGAATGCCGAGGCTATCTCGAGTGGCTTGCCATTGGCAGTCTGTGCTCTCGGAAAGCGCTTGGTGTCTTGCTTGAACCACAGAGGGGCGTAGCAGCTCATGGAGTTTTTCCATGCGCCGAACCACAGATAAACGAGCTTCAGGTTGTTTTGGCGGGCTGTTTGTATGGCTTCGTCGATAAGACTAAAGTCGAATTGCCCCTCCCTTGGCTCCATCAGGTCCCAGTAGGCGGGCAGAAATACGGTGTTAAGTCCCAAGGCTTTCATGCGTGGCAGCACGCTGTCGATGTCGGCTTTGCTCGTGGCGGCCGAGTTGCTGAGCTCTCCACCCAGGATGAGCATGGGCTCGTTGTTCACCATGATTTGGGTGGCTGTGCCCTGATGGCGCAGCCATACCTTGGCAAAGGCCTGCGTATTGAGCAGGCAGAATGTCGTTAGCAGTAAGAAGAATGTTTTTTTCATGACGTGAAAAGGGTTTTATCGGGAGTGCCGGTTAGTGCGAGTTGGCGTTGCGAGGAGCCTTATGGGCAAACTGACCGAAGTAGTTCAGGCACACGTCGCGCCACTCTCTGGCATTGTCGGCCTGCACCTTGAGCAGCCCGGCCACGCGGTTCCAGCGTGCTCCGTCATTGTCACCGTCGGCCGTCTCCAATGCTTTGAGTCCCTGCCAAACGGGCAGATAGGCTTCTACGGCGCTCACTCCCTGGTTGTAATGTTGCTGAATATTGTCCCATAAAGTAAGTCCGTTGCTCATCACATAGTTCCAGGCCACATGGTGAAACCACAGCAGATAACGGTCGGGACAGGTGTTGATGTCGTTGTATAAGCTCTTGTAGGGCTCGCGATATTGGTTTACCGCGCCCGAGCCTTGGTTGGTACGGTTGAAGCCAATGCCCAGAGAGTCGGCCTTGTGATAGTAAACGGGGCACCATTCTATGGGATATTCGGCCTTGAAACCATCAGGTTCAGGACCGTAATGGTGGTCGAACTTAAAGATATGGTGCAGTCCTAAGGGCATCATATAGTTGACGCAATCCTCCCGGCTGCGCATCATGATGTTCTGAACGGGTTTTACAAAGCGGGGATTGTTGTTGAAGGTGAGCCCTATCCACTCGCTGGCTATCTGCTCGGCCGTGAGGTTTGGGTTCCATGCAAGGCGCCCGAAGGCATACCAGTTAGCCTGCGAGAAGTCGTGGCCGCACCAGTTTTCATCGCTGCCCACGTTGCTCACGCCTGCTATGCCCAGCAGTTTCTGCGGACTGACATAGTGAAAGAACTCCTTCCACATGGTGCCCAGATAGACCAAATGCTTGGATTGTCCGGTATATTCTTGCGTGATCTGGAACTCAGCCATCTGCTGCGTGGCCTGCATATTATCGAAGATGGGTGCGTAAGGCTCGCGAGGCTGAAAGTCGAGCGGTCCGTTCTTGCTCTGCAATATCACGTTGTCGCTGAACTGTCCATCGAGGTCTTTAAACTCTGAAACGGCCTGCATGACGCGGTCTTCGCCCTTATGCTTGGCTCCATATACGAAAGAGCGCCACATCACAATGCCCCCGTGAGGCTTCAGCGCGGCCGCCAGCATGTTGGCGCCATCGGCATGTGAGCGTCCGTAATCAAACGGTCCGGGCTGCCCTTCAGAGTTTGCTTTGACCAGAAAGCCCCCGAAGTCGGGTATCATCTTATATATCTCATCGGTCTTCTTGCGCCACCACAGTCGCACTTGTGGGTCGAGCGGGTCGGCGGTAGAGGTATATCCCAGAGCTTTGGGCGTGCCGAAGTTCACTGATAGATACACTCTGATGCCCCAGGGACGCAGTATGTTGGCTATCATACGCACCGAGTCGATATATGCTTTGGTGAGCATCTTGGGCGAAGCATTCACGTTATTGAGCACCACACCATTGATGCCGACAGACGCGTTGGCCTTGGCATACTCGTTGAGGCGCACCGCCTGTGGCGACGGATGGCGTGTAAAGAAGCTGGCGGGGCGCAGATTGCAGTTCCAGAAGATGCTTCGTCCGGCGTAGCCTCGCTCTATAGTGCCGTCGAGATTGTCCCAATGATTGAGCAACCGATACTTAAAGGCAGGCACAAAGGTGCTGTCCATGGCGTGCAACGTGCCCAGAGCCTGCATCCGCTGGGCCTCAAACCGTCCGTAAATAAGTCCGGCCTGCGTGGCAGCCACCACCTTTGCGTGTCCGTCAGTGGTGCATGTCAGTCTGAAACCATCGCCTGTCACACTGCCTTTTACAAGCTCCGTGGTTATGTTATCGGGCTGTTTGGCAAACCTGCCCAGCCATAACGAGTGTCCGTCGTTGGCAAAGGCAAAAGCTGAAACAAACAGCAGGGCGAATAGAAATACACTTTTTTTCATACGATGTACTTAGGTTAGCTTGAGTTGTTTGCTTGCAAAGTTACAACAAATAGGCCAACCATGCCATACGGTAGTGTTTAAGATTCGTTTCTATTTGTTTCATAATATTCCGTAGGAGTCATTCCGAAGTGTTTCTTAAAGGCCGTGGAGAAGTGAGCCTGATTATTAAACCCCACGGCGTAAGCCACCTGCGTGACGTTGATGTTGCCCTGAACAAGAAGCTTGGCAGCCTGCTCCAGTCGCAGGTTACGGATAAACTCGGCCGTGGATATGCCTGTTATCTCCTNNCGCGGCTGATGCCCACTTCCTCGGTCAGCATCTCTACATTGAAGTCAGGATTTTGCATGTTTTCGTTCACGCACTTCATGATACGCTCCATCAAGGCATCGTTGTTGCCCTTCACCTTTACCTCTTCTACCTTGCCTGTTTGCCGCTGTGCGCCGGAGTATTTGCCCCTTAGGCGGCGCACGTTGTCCACCAAATTATCTATCACCACATGCAGTTCGTCCATGTTAAAAGGCTTGGCCATATAGGCATCAGCACCCTTCTTCAGTCCTTCCAGTTTGTCGGCGACCTGCGTTTTCGATGTAAGCAGGATGACGGGAATGTCGCTTATGTTAGAGTTTCCTTTTATCTTCTTGAGCAGGGCAATGCCGTCCATCTCCGGCATGACCACGTCTGAGATGACCAGGTCGTAGCTGTTGTTGAGCAATTTGCCCAGTGCGTCCTTGCCGTTGGATGCATAGTCGAACCTATACCAAGTGCCCAGCTCGCCCGATATATAGCGTGCTAACTCGTAATCATCGTCTACCACCAGTATGTGCAGGTTACGGTTGGCTGTGTTCTTGCGCTTTGTCTCAGTGTCTTGTTGTGCGGGGCTGTCCTCCATTATCTCTTCCGGGCGCAGGTGCCGGCACCCTTTGCGCAGCCTGACTTCTATACATGCGCCCCTCTTTCCGTCCTCGCGGTTGTATGCCTTGATGCTTCCTCCGTGCATCTCTACGATGGCATGGCACAGATTGAGACCTATTCCCGTGCCCATGACGCCCGAACCGGAACTGTTGCGGCCTTGATAGAAGCGCTCGAAGAGCCTGCCGATGTCCTCCTTTCTGAACCCTATGCCGTCGTCAATCACCTTGAGGCACACGTAGTTTTCGTGGTCAGACACCTCTATGTCGATGTGCCCGTTGTCTGAGGTATACTTCATGGCGTTCGACAAAAGGTTAGACACCACCTTGTCGAAGTTCACCCTGTCTATCCAAACCCTCACAGCGGGGTGCTTGATGTTATAAGGCTGGCCCTTGCCATTGACGAGTGAGATGCTCACATGCTTGTCGCTGGCGTAGTATTTATACAGTCTGAGGATGTTGGCAACGAAGTCTACCAAGTCAGTGTTCTGACATTGCAGCCTCATTTGCTTCTTGTCTATCTTCCTCTCGTCGAGTATCTGGTTCACAAGCAGCATGAGTCGCTGCGCGTTTCGCTCTATGATGTCGATGTCGGCCTGGTTGTCGGCATCTGTTATGCGCTTCTTCAGCTTGCGCAGAGGCCCCATGATGAGTGTCAGCGGCGACCGAATGTCGTGCGTAGCGTTGATAAGAAACTTCATTTTCTGCTCGTCTAAGTCGGCTTGCCTGCGCTTTTCGTAGTTTCTGAATACGAAGGCGAAGAGCGAGCCACCCAGTATCAGATAGATGAGGATGGCCAGTCCCGAGGCATACCACGGGTGTTCCACCTCAATGCTCAGGCGTTTGACGTGCTCAGAAGGTATGCCGTTGAACGACGCGCGCACCTCTATGTTATAGTGTCCGGGCTCCAGTTGTGTGAAGGGAATGGTGTTGATGCCTTCGCCCGTGTTGGTCCATCGGCCGCCATTGATGCGGTAGTCGAACGAGATGTCGGCCTGCCGCTTATAGTTAAGCATGGAGAACTCCAGCAAGAAGGTGTTGTCCTTATAGGGCAGGGTGAACTTCTCGCCCATGCAGCTCCTCGACTTTCCGTTCACCATGAAGCCTGTCAGGTACACCTCACCCAGCTTTTCCTTCCTTCCGTTCACCACTTCGGGATAGAAAGTTGTTATTCCGTCGGCCGTGCCAAAGGCTATCCTGTCATCGGCATCGCGCATCATCGACCCCAGCATATACTCGTGTGAGGTCAGACCATTGCCGTTGATGTAGCTGTAGAACTGCTTTCTGGCAGCGTTATACTGCCATATACCCATGGTGGTACTTATCCAGATGTTGCCCTGCCGGTCGGTTGTCATGGCGCTCACCTGCTTGTCTCGCAGCATGTCGCTGCCGGGAAGGAGGCCCGTCTTTCGCGTCTTTACATTATATATATATAGTCCGTTGTCGGTGCCTATGACGATGTTGCCGTGCCGGTCGGCGCAGATGGCGTTTGAAAGGATGTCGGGCAATATCTTTGTCCAGCCCAGGTCGTTGAACGACAGTGTGCTGGTGTTCATGTTGCACACGCCGTTAGACGTGGCTATCCACAGCCTTCCGTGCCCGTCATAGTAGAGCGAACGCACCCAGTCGTTGCACAAGTAGCCTTTCTTGCCACGGTCGCTCATGGTCAGTATGGTGAGTTTGTCGGTCTGAGTGTCATATACATACAGTCCCTTACTATACACCGAGATGAACAGCTTGCCCTTTCCGTCGTCGGCTATGCTGTATATTCCGGCACTCTCAAAGCGTAGCTTCTGTTGTGCCTGTCCTGTTTCCGGCACGTAGCTGTATAGCGCGTTGCCTGTGCCCAGCCAGTATTTGCCCTGCTTGTCGCGGTAGATGATGGATGTGCCTGCGGGCGATTGCGGGTGCGCCGTGATGTTTCCGTCGCGGTCGAACCTGAATACGCCGCTGTTCTGCACCGTACACCAAGTGTCGCCATGGCTGCCTTGTGCGATAGACGACACCGAGCTGCCGATGTTATAGTCTTGCGAATCAAACGTCCACGACATGAAGTCATCGTGCTCTTGGTTCACCAGCAGCAGCCCTTTTTGGTAACATCCCACCCACAGATTGTTGTCCTTGTCGGATAAGATGGCGTTGACGAACGATGATTTCAGGTCGAAGCCCTTGTCATAGGCGGCATCGTAGGCCACAATCTTCTTGCTTCCTCTGGCCGCGGTGAGCACTCCGCTCTCTGACGTGCCCAAGAAGAGGTTGCCCTGCCGGTCGAACACCGCTGTGTTGATGGTGATGTTGCCCTTGTAGGGTCCGAAGTCATAGCCCGCGTCTGCTATTTTCCCGGTGGCATAGTCGTAGTAGATGATGCCGAACATGCACACGATGACCAGTCTGTTCTGCCTCTCAAAGAAGGCCACAGGCGCTCCGCAGGCCGAGTGGAAGTCGGTAAGCCGCACCTTGCCGCCCACTTTCTGGCATCGTCTGAACGTAGGCAGGTGGCTGGCTTGCCAAAAAGTGCCGTGCGAATCTTCATATATATGTGTGAAAAACTCGTCAGAGTCGCGCCTCATATACTGCCTCTCCCAGGTCACGGCATCCGTTTCGGGCGCTATGGAGTATAGTCCGTAGCCCGCTGAACCAACCAGGATGTTGCCCTCGCGGCCCTCTATGATGGAGTAGATGCGCGGGTTGCGGCCGTCGGGCAAGGCATATCGCCTGAAGCTGTCGTTGCTATAGTCATATTGCATCAGTCCTTTGGCGCTGCCCACCCACAGTCTGCCCTGCTTGTCTACCAGAAAGCTGGAGATGATATTGTCGGAGATGGAGGTAGAGTCATTGTCATGATGCAGATAGTTTACAAAGTGATAGCCATCGAAGCGGCTCAGTCCATAATCTGTTCCCACCCATATAAAGCCGTATTTGTCTTGCGTGATGCAGTTGATAAGGCTGCTGGGCAGCATGCTTGAGGTGTATAGTTGTCCGCTGTCTCCCCATGCAGTGAGCACGAGTAATATGGTGATAAGAGTTAATAATCTTCGTAATAGTCGTTTCATGGGTAATGGTATTTGCTTGCAAATGTACAAAATAATTATCAAAAAAGCCAAATGAAACAAATAGAAACGTCACCGCTACATTTGAATAAGCCGTTTTGTGCTTTTCTGGCTATATTTGCAATCGAAACAATCTTAACACATGAGACATATATTAACACTACTATTGTTAGTCCTCAGCATGGCGTCCGTTCGTGCGCAAGGCACATCAGGGTGGTTTGGAACGTTTGCCACAGCCCCCGAATACACCGGAGCAGGCGACATGCCCCAGCTCACCACGCTGGCCGGGCATACCCTTCGGCAGATAGTGAAGGTGTCGGCCGGAGGCAACACCATCAGGTTGCAACTCTCCAACGAGTTCAGTCAGAAGCCGGTAGAGATAAAAGCCGTTTACATAGCCTACGCCCTCGACTCCTTTCTTATAGACAGGCAGACTGCCAGATACCTCACCTTTGGCGGCAAGCGCGGCGTGACGATAGGCGCGCAGCAGGCCGTTTACTCCGACGCCCTGGCCTATGCGCTCAAGCCTTTGGGCCGTTTGGCCGTCACTATTATATATGGTGAGCGCGTGCCAGAGCACATGACGTCGCACAGAGGGTCGCGTACCTTATCTTATATAGCGGCAGGTGAGGTGAAGCCCACGGCCAAGTTGAAGCCCGTAGAGCGCCTGGCACACTGGTATAACCTCACCCGCATAGAGGTGAAAGGGCAGGGCAGCGCCGTGGCCATATTGGGTAACTCCATCACCGACGGCCGTGGCAGCACCACAAGTGCACAGAACCGCTGGCCCGACCGCATGGCTGAGGCCCTGGGCGGTAAGCTTGGCGTGCTTAATCTGGGCATTGGCGGCAACTGTGTGCTGGCCGGCGGACTGAGCCAACCGGGCTTGCTGCGCTTCGACCGCGACATCCTGGGCCAGCAAGGCGTGAGCACCCTCATCATCTTTGAGGGCACTAACGACATCGGACTGTCGCAGGGCAACAGCGAAGAAACGGCACAAAGGCTCATCGAAGCCTATCAGACGCTCACCGGGAAGGCCCATGCCAGAGGTCTGAAGGTGTATCTTGCCACCATCACCCCCTTTAAGGGCAACGGCTGGTACTCCTTCTTTCATGAGGCGGCACGCCAGACGGTGAACCAATGGATAAGAAGCCAAAAGGTGGCCGACGGCATCATAGACTTTGATGAGCTTGCACGCGACCCCCAGAAGCCAGACTGTCTGCGCGCCGAATACTCTGACGACTGGCTCCACCTCAACCCCAAGGGCTACGAGGCCATGGGCCGTTATGCCGCCAAAGTGCTGATGAAACCAAACAAATAAACAATAAACCATCTTTAAAAGGCAAAACCTAAACAACTGACAATTATGAAAAGAAACACTGCCAACAACGAGTCAAACGGCTTCTACAAGCTCAACTGGCTGCAACGCATAGGCTTTGGGTCCGGCGATTTGGCG
>DLDC01000147.1:12961-23262 GCA_002480935.1 Prevotella sp. UBA7782
CGCCGCGGCGCTCATGTTTCTCATCGTGCGTCTGGTAGACGTGCTCTGGGACCCCCTCGTGGGCACCTTCGTAGACAAACATTCGCCCCGCCTGGGCAAGTATAGAGCCTACCTGGTATTAGGTGGCATACCCCTCTCAGGGTTCGCCATACTGTGCTTCTGGGACGGTTTCTCCGGCTCGCTGCTCTATGCTTACATCACCTACGTGGGCATGTCGATGTGCTACACCCTTGTCAACGTGCCCTATGGAGCCCTCAATGCCAGCCTCACACGCGACACCAACGAGGTCACTATCCTCACTTCTACCCGCATGTTCATGGCAAACTTGGGCGGCCTGGCCGTGGCTTACGGCATTCCGAACATCGTGGCGTGGCTCTCACCCGACGGTACTACCAACAAGCCGGAGGATGCTTCGGCGTGGTTTGTCACCATGCTTATCTACACGCTCGTGGGCTTGGGCCTGCTCATCTTCTGCTTCACGCAGACCAAGGAGCGCGTGGTGATGGACAAGAAAGAAACGGCCAACGTGAAGGTGAGCGACCTCTTCACTGAGTTTTTGCGCAACAGGCCGTTGCGCGTGCTGGCCTTTTTCTTCATCACGGCGTTCGCCATGGTGTCTATAGGCAACTCGGCCGGCTCTTATTACATGATATATAACATTCACGGCACGAGCCAGCAGATGGCCAACTTCATGGCCCTGGGCTCCATACCCGCCTTTATCTTCATGCCCATGGTGCCCGCCATCAAGCGCAAGATAGGCAAGAAGCAGATGTTCTACTTCTTTCTGAGCATCGGTATCGTGGGCATGGCGCTGCTCTATGTCATCTCTGTGGTGCCTGCCTTGCGGCACATGGTGTGGCTGGTTTACGTGGCCCAGTTTGTCAAGTCAACGGGCATCATCGTCGCTACGGGTTATATGTGGGCCTTGGTGCCTGAGGTTATCTCTTACGGCGAGTACACTTCGGGCCGCCGCATATCGGGCATTGTCAACGCCCTTACGGGCATCTTCTACAAGGCCGGCATGGCTTTGGGCGGCGTGGTGCCTGGTATGGTGCTCGCACTGGTGCACTTCAATCAGAAGAATGCCGTGTCGCAGACCCCTCTGGCACAGCAAGGCATCTTGTGGCTGGTGTGTGTTATCCCGGCGTTGATGCTTGTCTTGGCCATGTTCATCATCTCTAAATACGAGCTGAGTGATGAGGTTGTAGACAAGATAAACAGCGAGATAGAGCGGCGCAGCAACGCTGATGTGGCGTCGAAAAATGCCGACAGCACAACCCTCTCATAGTCAACACGTTGCGAAATAGGCCTTTTGGGCTCGCCAAATAGGCCTTTTCGCCTTGCAAAAACATGCTTTTTACAAGTCGAAAGTATGCTTTTGGCCAAGCAAAACGAACAGAAACGAAAAATAACAACAAATATCTTAACTAACGAAACCTAAATATGAAAAAGCTCATTATCGCCGCAGCGTTTCTCGCCATGAGCGGGGCTGTGGCACAAGCACAGACACTGAAGCAGGCCGTAACAAGCAAGTTTCTCTTGGGAGCGGCCGTCNNCCGTCAACACCGACGTGGTGTGGGAACGCGACGCTCGCGCGGCACAGCTGGTGAAAGATAACTTCAACTCTATCGTGGCGGAAAACTGCATGAAGGGCGAGATTATTCACCCCGAAGAGCACCGCTACTTCTGGGATGACGCTGACAGAACCGTGAAGTTCGGACAAGACAACGGCATGGCTGTCATCGGCCACTGCCTGGTTTGGCACTCGCAAGCGCCCAAGTGGATGTTTACAGACAGCCTGGGCAAGCCCGTGACACGCGAGGTGCTCATAGACAGAATGTATCATCACATCACCGACGTAATGACCCGTTATAAGGGCAAAGTGAAAGGATGGGACGTCATTAACGAGGCTATAGAGGAAGACGGAAGCTATCGCCACACGCCTTACCTGGATATTATAGGTCCCGACTACTTCGTGCTGGCTTTTAAGTTTGCCCATGCTGCCGACCCCAATGCCGAACTCTATTATAACGACTACTGGTTGGCAAGTCCTAAGAAGCGCGAGGGCGTGGTGAAACTCATCAGGATGCTCAAGGCCAACGGCTGCCGCATAGACGCCATCGGTATGCAGAGCCACAACGGAATGGACTATCCCGACCTCACGGAATACGAAAAATCTATCCAAGCATTCATTGCCGAGGGCGTGAAAGTGCAGTTTACGGAGCTCGACCTTAACGTGCTGCCTAACCCGGAAGGCTTCCATGGAGCCAGCATAGAGCAGAACGACCTTTACAAGGCAAAGCTCGACCCCTATAAGAACGGTATGCCTAAGAAGGCAGAAAAAGCCTTCACCGACCGCTATCTGAGCTTCTTTAAGCTCTATCTGAAGTATGCTCCTCATGTGGAGCGTGTCACATTTTGGGGTGTTTACGATAAGACTTCATGGCTCAACGACTGGCCTATCGTGGGCAGAACCAACTATCCGCTCTTCTTCGACCGCAACTATCAGCCCAAACCGGTGGTGGAAGAGGTGATAAAACTGTTTACACAAGGTGACAAGAACGATAAAAAAGCAAAATGATGGAAGCAAGATATTTATTCCCAAACGACTATATGGCCGACCCGTCGGCCAACGTCTTCAACGGCAAGTTGTATATATATCCCTCTCACGACTGGGATAGCGGCGAGGCTTTTGATGATGATGGCGGCCATTTTCAGATGAAAGACTATCACGTTTTGAGCATAGAAGGCGACCCGATGACGGCTCCTGTGACCGACCATGGTGTGATATTAGACGTAAACGAGGTGCCCTGGGCCGAGAAACAAATGTGGGACAACGATGTGGTGGAGAAGGATGGCAAGTATTATCTCATCTTTTCTGCCAAGGATTATAACGGCGTTTTCCACCTCGGAGTGGCTGTGGCCGACCGTCCCGAAGGACCTTTCCTTCCGCAGCCCGACCCTATCCGGGGCTCGTACAGCATAGACCCCTGCGTGTTTAAGGACGATGACGGCGAGATATATTGCTACTTTGGCGGCATCTGGGGCGGACAGCTGCAATGGTATAAGGACAATAAGGCTCTGAAAAACGAGTATCTGCCCTCAGGTAAAGAGAATCCCTTGCCCTCGCGCGTGGCCCGCATGACAGCCGACGTGCTGCAGTTTGCAGAGCCATCACGCCCCGTGCTCGTCGTGGATGAGGCCGGCGAGCCTCTCAAGGCCGACGATCCGCACCGCTTCTTCGAGGCCAGCTGGATGCACAAATATCAGGGAAGATATTACTTCAGCTACTCAACCGGCGACACACATCTGCTGTGCTACGCCGTGGGCGACAATCCTTACGGACCCTTTACCTATCGTGGCGAACTGCTGCAACCCGTTGTGGGGTGGACAACACACCACAGTATCGTGGAGTATCAGGGCAAGTGGTATTTGTTTCATCACGACTGTGTGCCCTCCAACGGCGTTACATGGTTGCGCAGCCTGAAGGTACTTCCGTTGCAATATGATACATTCGGAGACATGCATGTAATGAAGTAAAAACCCGATGAAATGGCTCTTTTTGGCTCATTCTCGATGTAATCAGGCAGTGGAGTATTGAAAATGAAGAGATGAACTATATAGAAACATAAATGAAACATTTGGAAATAGCCATAAGAGCCATTTTAGTTATATTTGCAAGCGGAAATAACTATTAACTTAACAGATGGCAATGAAAATGAAGAAACCTAACTTACGTATTTAGCCTTCGGGCGTATGAAGAGTTATCTAACTAATGAATAATTATCAGAAATAAAACCTAAAGCAATAAAAACTATGAATCTAAAGTTCAAACAATCTACTTTGCTCATGGGGCTTTGCTCAGCCTTCGCGCTTGCTTACAGCCCTCAGGCAATGGCAGTCACTGGGTTGGCCAAGTCGGTTCAGGCCACTCAGCAGCAGCAAAAGAAGGTAACCGGCGTGGTGAGCGATAGCGAAGGTCCGCTCATCGGCGCTACGGTTATGGAAAAAGGTACAAGCAATGGCACTGTAACGGATATGGACGGTAACTTCACACTGAACGTTAAGCCGGGTGCTACCTTGGTCATCTCTTATATAGGATATGTGTCGCAGACCATCAATGTGGGCAGCCAAAGCAATCTGAAGGTAAAGCTTGAAGCTGAAGGACAAAACCTTAACGACGTGGTGGTCATCGGTTACGGTACGCAGCGCAAGGAGGCTGTCACCGGTTCTGTGGCTAACGTGAGGGGCGACTTGCTGCGCGAGGTGCCCGGTTCGGATATTACCAACGCCCTGCAAGGTCGTGTGGCCGGTGTAGAGATGGCGCAGACTTCTTCTAAGCCGGGTGCTTCCATGCAGATACGTATTCGTGGTACACGCTCGCTTACGGCAAGCAACGACCCGCTCATCGTGCTCGACGGTATTCCCTTTGCCGGTAGCATCAACGATATAGACCCCAACAACATCAAGTCGATGGACATCTTGAAGGATGCTTCGGCCACTGCCATCTACGGTTCGCGTGGTGCCAACGGTGTGATTATCATCTCTACATACAAAGGTTATCAGGAGCAGAGACCCACAGTGACGTATAACGGCTACATGGGATTCAAGACTTTGTTCCACCGCTACCCCATGATGAACGCCGAGCAGTTTACCAAACTGCGCAAATATGCCAACAAATTCCAGAACGGAACCGACGAAACCTACTGGGGAGAAGAGGGCGCCGTGGATACTGACTGGCAGGACATGCTCTTCCAGACGGGCTTCACCACCAACCAAGATGTGGGTGTTTCGGGCGGTTCTGCGCATGGAAGCTACAACTTCGGGCTTGCTTACTTCCGCGACGAGTCGGTTATTCCCGACCAGAACTTCAACCGTTACTCCATGCATGCGGCCATTGACCAAGACCTGGGCAAGTGGTTCAAGGTGGGATTTAGCACCAACACCAACTACAGCATCACCAACGGAGCCAGCCTGGGACTGTATAACACGCTCAGCGCAACGCCTATTGTCAACCCATATAATGCTGACGGCACTCTGAAGAAGCGCGTCAACATGAGTAACGATACCCAGTGGGTGTACTCAAAGGAAACCATCGACAACCTGGGCGACTCTTATAAGGACCAGACAAAGGGCTTCGGTACCTACAATAACTTCTATGGTGAGGTGAAGTGTCCGTGGATAGACGGTCTGAAATATCGCATCAACATAGGCTTGAACTATCGTCACAGCGACTACGGAAACTACGTAGGACAGGGCGTCTTCTCTGATACGGAGAACGCAAAGTCGCACGCTACGTCGCAAGATCAGACCACAACCAACTGGGCTATAGAGAATATGCTCACCTATGACAAGACATGGGGCAAGCACACTATCAATGCCGTAGCCCTCTACTCGGCCGAACAGACCACCTTCAGACAGAAGTATATGTACGGCCTCGACGTGCCTTCAGACGCTTTCCAGTACTATAACATGGGCTATGCCAATGAGATTACCGTTGACCCGGCCAATCAAATATACTACAAGAGCGGCTTGGAGTCGGTTATGGGACGTGTGATGTACAACTACGACAACCGCTATATGCTGAGCTTCGCCCTGCGTGCCGACGGCTCGTCTCGCCTTGCCAAAGGACATAAGTGGCACACTTATCCTGCCGTATCACTGGGTTGGAACATCTCGCGCGAGAAGTTTATGAGCAACATCAAGTGGCTTGACAACCTGAAGTTGCGTGTTGGTTACGGCGAAACATCTAACCAGAGTGTTGATCCTTATAAGACGCTGGGCCGACTCTCTACTCGTACCTATAACTTCGGCACTCAAAACACCACTGGCTACTATGTTTCTGAGCTGCCTAACACCGAACTGGGCTGGGAGTACTCAACCACTTGGAACTTCGGTATCGACTTCTCGCTCTTCCAGGGCCGCCTGTCAGGTACGATGGAGTATTACATCCAGAACACGAAAGACCTGCTGATGAGCGTCAACCTGCCCAGTACGACGGGTGTGCCCAGCTATATGGCCAACGTGGGTAAGACTCGCAACAAGGGCTTTGAGCTCTCTCTGAACGGCAATATCCTTAATAACCACAACGGATGGACATGGGATGTAGGCCTGAACTTCTACACCAACAGCAACGAACTGGTGTCTCTGACTTCAGGATCTAAAGAAGATGAGAGCAACTGGTGGTTCGTAGGACACCCCATCAACGTGATTTACGACTATCAGAAGATTGGCATCTGGCAGACAGATGAGGAAGAAATGCGCAAGATAGCAGAGCCTGGAGGCAACGCTGGTATGATTAAGATTAAGTATAATGGTGATTATGACGCTAACGGAATGCCTACCCGCGCCTACAGCTCGGCCGACCGACAGATTATGAAGGTTGATCCTGACTGGGAAGGTGGCTTCAACACCCGCGTGGCCTACAAGAACTGGGATCTCTCTATGGTTGCTTCATTCCGCCACGGAGGCACGCTCATCAGCACCATCTACGGCGCTCAGGGCTACCTGAACATGCTTACCGGCCGCAGAAACAACATCAACGTGAACTACTGGACGGAAGATAACCCCACCAACGACTATCCTAAGCCGGGCGGTGTAGAGAGTAGCAACAACCCTAAGTATGGCAACTCGCTGGGTTACTTCAGCGGTTCATACCTCAAGATGCGCACCATCACGCTGGGTTATAACCTCAAAGAGAGCTGGCTCAAGAAGCTTGGCATCAGCAAGTTCCGCGTTTACGCTACCGTGCAGAACCCCTTCGTGCTCTTCTCTCCCTATCATGACGAGTCTGGAATGGACCCGGAGACCAACTCTTACGGTAATGAGAACCAGGCTGTAACATCATTCTACAAGTCGCGCCTGCTCGTAGTGGGCTACAATACGCCGTCTACGCGCAACTGGCTGCTTGGATTAAACATAACATTCTAAATATCTTTTGAACAATGAAAAAGCATAATATATTTATTGTTGCGGGCCTGCTGGCTGCCGGACTGTCACTGACCGGCTGCTCGGATGTTCTCGATGAGACGACAAGAGAGAACCTAACGCCCGAATATTTTAAGACTGAGAAAGGCGTTGAGGGCGGAATCACCGCACTATATGCCAACCTCCGCAACGTGTGGGGTAATGGCTACTGGCTCATTGCCAATGAAACAGGTACCGACGAGTATACTTGGGGACACGGAGGCAATGAGAACGACAAGCCCATAGACATGTCGAACAATGGCGAACTGAACCCAACCAACTGCCGTGCCGACGTGCTTTGGAACTATGCTTTCTCGGATATCAACACTGCCAATGGCGTGATAGAAAACGCTACGTCGGTTGCCGGCATACCCGAGTCGCTGATCAGCGAGGCTCGTTTCTTCCGTGCTTTCGATTATTTCTGGCTCGTTCAAGAGTTTGGAGGTGTGCCATTAGACCTTGGCAGTGGCGAGCTGAAGTTCAACACCACGGCTGTTCGCATCTCTAAGCGCAACACCGTGCCGGAGGTTTACACCAAGGCCATCTTCCCAGACCTGCTCACTGCCATTGAGAACCTGCCCGAAACAGGACGCGTGACGGGCGGACTGACCAAGACAGCCGCACGCCTGGTGCTGGCAAAAGCCTATTTAACCTATGGCTGGTGGCTTGAAAATCCCAACAACATACCCACCTATCCTGAGTGCGACCGCACCGATCCTGATGGCCATGATGCCAAATGGTATTATCAGCAGGCTTACAACCTGGCCACAACAGCCATTGCCAACCCCGGCAAGTTCGGTTTGCAGAAGTCGTTCTACCTTGTTAATGTAGGCTCTAACGACCGCAACAGCGAGATAGTGCTCTATGCTGACCACACCGAGAGCAGCAACTACTATGACGGAGGTACCAACTTCGACTGGGCCAATGGCAATCCTCCGGGCAACTTCGCACGCTGGATGTGCCGCTGGGACTATACTTTCCTGGAGACATCCAAGAGCGCATCGGCATGGGAAAAGTTCCGTTCTGTAGCTCGTGAGGCCGTTCAGGGCAAGGATCGCCCATGGAAGGAGATGGCTACTCCGCAGGAAGTGACCAAGGTTACCTTTAAGGATAAGACCTTCGACTCACGCTTCGACGGTACGTTTGCTTATCAGTTCCGTGGCAACTGGGACCGTTCAGGCAACGCCAAGGGCACTGCTTATAACGCCAACAACCTGCCTGTGAACCCCGGCGACTCTATTCTCACCTTCTTGGATGAGGATGACCCCAACATACAATGGCCTTCAGCATCCGACAATGCGGGTGCCGGAAAGAGCAACGTGGGTGCAGGATGGCTGCCTGGACGTGCCGACTGGGTGGTTGGCCCGAGCCAGATAAGCCGCTATAAGTATCTCAACCTCTGGAAGAACGGTATCTACCGCACGGACAACGGCGCCGGTCTGGGTCGTCCTAACGGCGACAGCCCCCGTCCTTATCCCGTGCTGAAGTTCTCTGAGCTCTACCTTATCGGCGCTGAGGCTGCCGTTAAGCTGGGCATGAACACAGAGGCTCGCAACCTGATTAACGTGCTCCGCGCCCGTGCCGGCGTATGGACATACGACAATAACCGTCAGCGCGTGAAGGTGGCTGACTATAGCAAGGAGATGGTAGAGGCCACTCCGGCCACCATCACCATCGACTACATCCTGGAGGAGCGCAGCCGAGAGCTTTTCGGCGAGTGCTATCGCTGGACCGACTTGGTGCGTACGCAGACATGGGACAAGCTGGCTAAGACCTACACCATCTGCGGTGTGAACGCTGCCGACCGCACTCCACAGGTCGTGACACGTAACATCAAGCCCGAAAATTACCTGCGCCCGATACCTCAGGGACAGATAGACGCGCTGGATATGACGGCTGCCGAGAAGGATGCCTTCCAAAATCCGGCTTACCGAGATAAGTAAATCACTTTTAGAGTATATTCATTCGTTTTCATTTGTGAGTTTATAATTCAATAGGTTCTTCCCCTCATCCGCTCCGTGATGGAACGTGGTGAGGGGATGTTTCTATCTATCTGGCTTACTGTACTTTACGCTTCTGCCCCTACATAGTGCCCTTTTTGCAATGCGAAATAGGCCTTCTTGCAACGTGAAATAGGCCTTTTGAGCCTCTTAAATGGGTGCTTTTACAAAGTTAAAAGGCCTATTTGGGATTTGAAGGAGATAAATGTGGTTTGCAAAAGCGAGACATCCAGACAGGTAAAGCAAAGAATTATCTGCGAATACATGGCTTTTTGAATTATTATGTCTAACTTTGCGACGTATAAAAGACTAACTTTGACGATTTTAAACCCTTAAAACCCTTTGTCTATGAACATGAAAAGAATTTCTTCTATTCTTCTTCTCCTCCTGCTTACTGTGATGGGTTATGCCGCACATCAGGATGCTGAGGGTGGAGTGAGCATGGTTTCTTACGAGCAAAATTATTATGACAGGGACGGAACCCTTGCGCTACGTAATGCTACGGAGGACACTATTCATCATGTTACTTTCCAACTTACCTATTTCGATATGGCTGGGAAGCAACTCGATTATGAAGTCTTTACGCGTGATGTAGATATAGATCCAGGCATGACAAGACAAGTTGACGTGCCCAGCTATCAGCGTTTCAAGGAGTACTCTTATTATAGGTCAGAGGCATCTCCTGATGGTGGGCACCGGTTCAAGGTTGATTTCAAACTTATTAACTATAATCAGCAGACAGAAGATGAGGCTTTACAGAGTGAGATGGGAGTTGATACTGAAGAAAAACCCAGTAGTTTGCCAATGGTTTTGATGTTGATTTTCATGCTATTGCTACTTGGTGTTTGGGTTGGAATGTATGTTCTGGTGGCTGTCATGGCCAAGAAAAGGAACAGAAGTGAGGTGCTTTGGGTGCTAGTGTCGTTGCTGGCCACACCCATATTGTGCATCATTATCCTGCTTTGCATCGGCTCTTCAGATAATGGGCAATACGATTGAGAGGTATAGGTCATCGCTTTTATGAACGCTTAGGTATCAAATCTGATGATATGATGGCCTGCCAGACGTGCTGCTTTCTTGATTTAAGTAAGTAGAGTTCATCAAAAAAAGGGCTTGGCTGAGTGCCAAACCCTTGTATATATGGAGCGAAGCGTGCTCCGAAATATGTGATATCCCGTTGCTATGCCTTGCCTTCGACGGTATGGCGTCGGGCAGATGGTAGGGCAGGGACGACCGTTATACGAGTGTAGCCACGATGTCCTCGCGTGTGCCGGGCAGCATGTCGATGACCGGAATCTCTGGCATGGTGTAGCATCCGGGCTGCAAACGCATGCT
>DLDC01000147.1:23280-24994 GCA_002480935.1 Prevotella sp. UBA7782
GGTTGTTGATGCTCATGTCGAACTCCATGCGCTGGTTTTGCGTCTTGCCCGATACGCCCTTACGCACCAGATGCACGCCGTGGCCCATGTCTCTCACCTCATCTACCGACTCAACGGCAAACACATGCGTCTCGTCATGCTTGAAGTAGTCGTCTTCCTTTATCTCTTTTGTTACCTGCTCGAGCGTATATCCGTCTTCAAGCTCAACATATACCATGCGCCTGTGCAGTCCTTCGCCCAACGGAATGGTCATGGAGAGTGCGTTCTTCACACCCTCTTTGGAGCGTGCGCACACGCTGTGACCCATCGACATGCCCGGTCCGAAGTTGGTATAGGTAAGGCCCTTGGGTGCCAAGCTCTGCATAAGCACGCGCACAACAGAGTCTGATCCGGGGTCCCAGCCGGCTGCTATGACGCTCACTGCCTTGTTGGCCTTTGCAAGCTCCATGAGGTCGGTGCGGTAAGAGAGTATGCTGGTGTGAATATCGAAGCTGTCTACCGTGTTGATACCCAGCTCCAGGATGTCCTTAGCGTGCTTGGGGCACTCGCGGGTGGGCAGAGCCAGGATGGCCACGTCCACGTTTTTCAGCTCACGGATGTCCTTTACCACATCATAGTCGGCCAGCTCGGCAGGCTTGTCCTTGTCGCCCTGNNGTGTGGATGTCGAAGCTGTCAACAGTGTTGATGCCCAGAGCCACGATCTTCTCTGCAAGGTCGGGACAAGCACGCGTCGGTGTGGCAAGGATAGCCACATCAACATCCTTCAACTTAGCGATGTCGTCGACGACATCATAGGCAGCCAACTCAGCAGGCTTGTCCTTGTCGCCCTGACGGCGCACGATGCCCGCAATCTCAAAGTCAGGTGCGGCTTGCAACGCCTGAACTGCATAATGGCCGATGTTGCCATAGCCCACAACGGCTGCTCTAATCATTTTTGTCATATTGTAAAATCTTTATTGGTTGATGATAATTCTTGGTGCAAAAGTAACTTAAATGGTTGAGATTATAAGCTAAGGCGTGGTTAAAAAGCGTGAAATATACGGTGTAATGCCTGCTTATTTGTATTATTTACATATTTATTTCCATTCTAAGTTGTTTTTTCTTGCCTATGTCTTGACAATCAAAAAAATAATTTCTAAATTTGCAGCATGAAGGTAAGAAAAGCCATATCCAGCATAGCCGACTTATACATAGACGGCTTCAGGCAGATGACGTGGGGCAAGACCCTGTGGGCAGTGATACTCATCAAGCTGCTCATCATCTTTGCCGTGCTTAAGATATTCTTCTTTCCCGATTACATCGCCACGCACCGTGGCACCATGAAGGCAGGCGACTTTGTGGGCAGTCAGGTGCTCCGAGAGGCTCAGATGCCTTCGGCTGGCGATGGCGTGCAGCCTGCCTTGAAAGACAAATAATGAATCTCAATTCTAATTAATGACAAGATGAACCAACTTTTATTAGATGTGTCGCCGGCCGTGATAGACTGGTCGCGCGCGCAGTTTGCCCTGACGGCCTGTTATCACTGGCTCTTTGTGCCTCTCACCCTGGGTCTGGCGGTTATCATGGGCATTGCCGAGACTATTTATTATAAGACCAACAAGCCTTCTTGGCGTGACATAGCGCGCTTCTGGCAGAAGCTTTTTGGCATTAACTTCGCCATGGGTGTGGCCACAGGCATCATCCTTGAGTTTGAGTTTGGCACCAACTGGAGCAA
>DLDC01000147.1:25063-25209 GCA_002480935.1 Prevotella sp. UBA7782
ATCGTGGCCTTCTTCATGGAGTCTACCTTTGTGGCCGTGATGTTCTTTGGTTGGAAAAAGGTGTCGCGTGGTTTTCATCTGGCATCTACCTGGCTCACGGGCATCGGCGCCACCATATCGGCCTGGTGGATACTCGTGGCCAACGC
>DLDC01000147.1:25230-26449 GCA_002480935.1 Prevotella sp. UBA7782
GGGCAGACCTTCAACCCCGACACCATGCGTTTTGAGATGACGAGCTTCGCCGATGTTGCTTTGTCGCCCTTCGCGGTAGACAAGTTTCTGCACACCGTGACCTCATCTTGGGTGATAGGCGCCGTGTTCTGCGTGGCTGTGTCGTGCTGGTATCTGCTCAAGGGTCGCGAGGCGCAGCTGGCAAAGGCCAGCATCAAGATTGGTGCTTCGGTGGGATTGTTTGCTGCCTTGGCCGCTTTCGTCACCGGCGACAATTCTGCTTACATGGTGTCGCGGTCGCAACCCATGAAGTTGGCGGCTATGGAAGCCCTCTATAATGGTGGCGAGTCGCAGAGCCTGACGCTCTTCGCGGCGGTCAATCCGTTTGGCAAAGGCGACTATGCCACACAAACCGAGCCTCCTATGCGCATAGCCCTGCCCAACATGTTGTCTCTTCTGGCTACGCACGACGCCCATGGCTACGTGCCCGGCGTGAACGATATACTGCGTGGCTACACCTCATACGAGGGCGTTCGCGAGCCCTCGTTGCAGCAGAAGGTGGCCATGGGCAAGAAGGCCATTGCTGCCCTGATGCGCTACAGACAGGGAGATAAGTCGGACAAGACGCGCAAGGAGGTGGCCGAGAACGTGCGCTACTTTGGCTATGGCTATGTGAAGGATGCCTCGCAAGTGGTTCCGCCCGTGGGCATCACGTTCTGGTTGTTCCGTACCATGGTGGGTCTGGGCTGCTTCTTCATGCTCTTCTTTGCCGTGGTGCTGTTTGTTGTTTACCGTAAGGACATCGCGCATCGGCAGTTCCGCTGGCTGCATGTGCTGGCCCTGATAGCCATTCCGCTGGCTTGGATATGCAGCGA
This sequence comes from Prevotella sp. UBA7782, assembly GCA_002480935.1. Next base: position 26,085 of record DLDC01000147.1, read on the forward strand.
GAGCGGCTGGATGGTGGCCGAACTGGGTCGCCAACCCTGGACCATACAAGACATGCTGCCCACTTGGGTGGCCGTGTCAGACCTGAAGTCGGGCAGCATCATGCTCACCTTCTTCATCTTCCTGGCGCTGTTCACCACGCTGCTGGCCGTAGAGATAAGCATATTATGCAAGCAAATCAAGAAAGGACCTGAACATTCTAATATAGAAACATTATGATAACATACAGCTTTTTGCAGCAATATTGGTGGTTTATCATCAGTTTGCTGGGTGGCATACTGGTGTTCCTGCTCTTTGTGCAGGGCGCTAACACAATGATTTTCAGCCTGGGCAAGAGCGCAGAGGAGCGCCGGCTCATCATCAACTC
>DLDC01000147.1:26505-26747 GCA_002480935.1 Prevotella sp. UBA7782
ACCTTCGGCGGAGCGTTCTTCGCAAGCTTCCCCTTGTTCTACAGCACCAGCTTTGGCGGAGCCTATTGGCTGTGGATGCTTATCCTCTTCTCGTTTGTCATTCAGGCCGTGAGCTATGAGTTTCAGAACAAGTTGGGCAACTTCCTGGGCGCCAAGACCTTTCAGGTGTGCCTTATCATCAATGGCATAGTAGGCCCACTGCTGTTGGGCGGCGCCGTGGCCACCTTCTTCGACGGCAGTAA
>DLDC01000147.1:26766-45161 GCA_002480935.1 Prevotella sp. UBA7782
TCAGCCGTTGGGCCAATGCCAGCTGTGGCCTCGACGCGTTGCTCGACGTGTTCAACCTGCTGCTGGGCATTGCCGTGCTCTTCTTGGCGCGGGTGCTGGGGCTGTTGTATATGGTGAACAACATCTCTGACGATGTGCTTCAGAAGCGCATGCGCCGCTCGCTGGTGTGGAACGCGGGTCTCTTCCTGGTGTTCTTCCTGGCCTTCTTCATCCATGTGTTGCTGAAAGACGGCTTCGCATACGATGCGTCTACGGGCGTGGTATTCATGGCCGAGCTGAAGTATCTGCACAACCTGCTGGAGCAACCCTCAGTGCTTGTTCTGCTCTTGCTGGGTGTTGTGCTGCTGCTCACGGGCATAGTAAGGACGGTGCTCAGCAGCCATTTCAACAAAGGAATATGGTGGTCGGGCATCGGTACGGTGCTCGCCGTGACGGCTCTCTTCCTCATGGCAGGTTGGAACGACACCGCTTATTATCCCTCAAATGCCGACTTGCAGAGCTCTCTCACCATAGCCAACAGTTGCAGCAGTGAGTTCACGCTGAGCACGATGGCCGTAGTGAGCCTGCTTGTGCCCTTTGTGCTGGCTTATATCTACTACGCTTGGAAGAGTATCGACAGCAAGAAGATAGACCGGGATGAGTTGAAAAGTGGCGATATATATTAATAAGGTGTAAGACGGAAGGGCTATGATGTGCCGGTCAAAGCACACAGGCTCGTCGCCTTCCTCCTTAATATTATATAGCAAACCCAGTGGCTTGACATGTTCGGTCACTGGGTTTGCCAATTCTCTCTGGGCCGTACTGTCGGCCAAAAGCTTTCAGTTTTACTTTCATCATAAGGGAGTTGGTGTGATGTGTGAAAATGAATGATTATGTGATTTTCTTGCTATTTTTTCTTGTTTTTATTAAGTTTTTTATTGCAAAACTTGCTTTTATCTTTTTAATTCATTATTTTTGCAAAATAATATTACAAGAAATATAATGTAGGCTAATTAGTTTCGATTTGTTATTAAATACTCGATAAAAAGTAATTATGAAGAAAATCTACTTGTCTATGGCCTTACTCTCACTTTTCGCAGGAGGGTTACAGGCGCAAACGTTGCTCGACGAGGATTTTGAAACCAGCAGTACAGAAGGATATTCACGCCCTGTAACCAAGGGTAGTGGGTGGACAACTGTTGACAGCTACAAGGGTTCGAACATCTCGTATAATTGGTGCAACAATTACAATGAGAAAGGTGTGGTGGACGGAAGTAAGCATGCTGCTGCTTGCGATGCCCCTGTTACCAGTGGTTATACTGATGGTGCGGGTCCGCGTGAGGAAATTCTGCTCACTCCGGAGTTGAACCTTGACAACACCTATCAGTTGAAGTTCGACTGGAAGGTGGGACCGACAAACTCCATGGACGGCTCGAAATATGATTTGCAAGTGCGTGTGGTGGAGAACGATGATTTGGCTAATGCCACTACAGTATTCTCTATTCAGGATGCTAACTTGCTCAAGGAGAGTGGCGTGCTCACTTATCCTATCACCACTTGGGACCCACATACCTCTGAGATAGACTTGAGCTATTTTAAAGGAAAGAAGGTTAAGCTGGCCTTTGTATATAAGATGTTGGAACCCATAGGCAACATTGCATGGATAGACAACGTGTCGGTGAAGCAGTTCACTCCGCCCACACAGCCCGTGCCTACGCTGTCTAACAATTCTTATAAGTTCCCGTCTATGTACCTGGGTGAGAAGTTCTATACCACACAATTCACCCTCACCAACAATGGAACCGACGGCTTGAAGGTGACAGGCATCGATTTGCCTAACGGCGTAACCACTACATGGGACTATCAGAATGTGAACCTGGCCAAGTATGAGAGCACTCGCTTCCAGCTTGCCTACACGGCTTCACTCACCAGTCCGGCTGCAGGCAATGCCGTGATACATACTAACGGCGGAGACGTTACGATAGCTCTGAGCGCTGAGAAGATGGCTGTGCCAGACGGCTATACGCTCGAAAGCTTCAACGGATTCTTCCCACCGGCAGGCTGGACCAACAAGGGCTGGGACCAGAGAAGCCAGGCTTTGGAGGGAGATGGTTCTGCTTACGGTTCTGCAAGCTTCGACAATGCTTACCTGATTTCTCCCCGTCTCGACCTGACAAAGGGCGGTACGCTTACCTTTACCTATCTCAACAACTTCGATAGTGAGGAAGGTGGCACTTATCAAACCAACGACTTTAAGGTTGATGTGTCTTATGATGGTGGTAAGACTTGGCAGACCAAGTGGACGTATGACTACACACAGGGTGGTATGACGAACATGCAAGTGCAAAATGTAGACCTTGGTCAGGGTACTGATAGCTCGTATGTACGTTTCGTAGACACCGCTGTGGAGTATGATTCTGAGACAGGTGTTGGCGAGTTTGCCGATATATACGTAGACCGTGTGCTCCTTCCCAATGTGTATGGAGCAGATGGTGTGCCCAGCGCGGCTACTCTCGTAACTCCTAAGGATAGCGTGACGGAGGTGATGCCTAAGAACATTCAGCTGTCTTGGGGCCCCGCTCAGTTTGCTGACGGATATAAGTTGTATGTTGGAAGCAACGATGCTTCAGACAATCTCATCAATGGTTTGGACCTGGGCAATAAGCTTACTTACACGATAGCTCAGGCTGATTATCAAACAGCTTACAGCTGGAAGGTCGTGCCTTACAATACTGTTGGCTCGGCTACAAAGGTTCCGGTATGGCACTTCACCACTCAGGCTGATGCCAGCGTAAAGGACTTCCCCTATACAGAAGACTTTAGCAAGGGCACCATTCCTAATGGATGGACGCTTACGCCTGCCGCTTCTTATAACCGTAACTGGTATATCAATACCATGTATCCTTATACATTCGGCAACGTGAAATCTAATGTTCTCACCTCGGGCTACATGGCTGGCAAGAACGAAGAAAACAGTGTTACCACACAAGAGTTCACCCTTCCTGCCGGTAAGACCATCATGGCATCCTTCGTATGGACCAATGTTCATCCCAGCGATGCACAGGTTGATGCAACTGACAGTAAGAAAAAGCAGAACGTTGAGCCTAATAATGGCGTGAGCGCAGGCTACTTCCAGGTGCTTGCAGACGGCACATGGCATGACCTTACCTCTATCTCGGAGACAGGCGATGACGAATCTTACTGGAAGTCTGAGCAGGTCAACCTGAGCGAATATGCTGGTAAGACGGTGCAGTTCCGCTGGGTTCACAAGTCATTTGATAAATATAACAGCGACGGCGGTACAAGTGTTGCCCACTTCGAACTGGCCGAGGCACAAGGCGATAAGGCTGCCTTTAACCAGACAGTATGGAATGCCGGAAAGGTGAACTACAACAAGTCACGCAACTCAGGTGAGGTGTTCACCTTATTTAATAAGGGTACCAACAACCTGAAGATAAAGTCAGTGACCTTCCAGAATGCAAACTTCAGCAGCTCACTCAAGGCTGGCGACGAGATTGCCGCAGGTGCTTCAAAGAACTTCAGCATACAGTTTGATGCCCGTGATGCCGCTACTAGCCTCACCGACAACATGACCGTAACCTTCGAGTCGGGCTATCAGGTGTCACTTCCTGTAAGTGGTACAGCTCTGGCAAGCGACCAGTTGTATTACGGCTTCGAGGATAATGCTTTGGATTATTCTTGGAAGAACGACTTCACTATGTTTGATGTGGACGGTGCTGTGAACGAGAAGCTCACGTATTATCTCACTACTATGGAGAATAATGGTGGCAGGTATGCCTTCACACAGGGCTGGTTCAACAATCAGCTGTCTACTGCACACGAGGGTACAGGCGCATTGATGACAGGTACTCCTGTATCTGGAACGGCTGATGACTGGCTTGTCAGCCTGCCCTTCACAGCAACTTCCAACACAACATTCGACTTCTATGCTCGTAACCTTGAGCAAACCAACAGCGTGTTGCCTGCTGGCAAGAACCACATAACAGTGCTGGTGAGCACCACAGACAATGCTTCTACAGAATCATTCACTGAAACTGTGCTTGCTAACCAGGAAATTCCGTATCTCGACGCGAATGAATGGCAGCACTATACCGTTGACTTGAGCAAGTTCGATGGGCAGAAGATATATGTTGCTTTGCGTCATACCACTGAGGCAGAAGGCGTTATGGAGGCCTTCTATGATGACTTTACGTTCAATCACATAGGTCAGACAACAGGCATCAAGGGTATTACGGCCATCGACGGCGAAGCTAATGTCATGGTATACACCATCGACGGTAAGATGGTTACATCAGGAAAGGGTACCCAGGTGCTCAATAGCTTGGCTAAGGGACTCTATGTTGTGAAGGTTACTAAGGGCAACGCAGTGTCTACAATGCGTTATCTCCAGAAGTAATTCTGATATATTTAAATAAGGTAATGGGCGGTTCTAGGTAGCCCCTATTACCTTATTTTGACTTTTTCTAACTTAATCAAGAGATGAGAAATCTAATTATTCTTTTCATACTTCTTGTCGCTTGCCCCGCCATACAGCTCAAAGCGCAGAAGCGAGACAAGACTCTCACCGTGAAGGTTACGGCTGCTACGGGTGAGAACCTGCAGGGTCAAGAGGTCAATGTGCAGCAAACTGACTACGCGCTGAGCTATGGTAAGCTGACGCTCGATGCTCAGGGACAGTGCCAGGTGAAGGTTTATACCGGTCATCACAGCGTGAGCGTGGCCCGACCGGGATATGTTACGGCATTGTCTGACTTCGTTGTGAACAAAGATACTACCGTTTCGCTGACGCTTAATGTGCAAGTGACAACACCTTTCTCACTTACTCCCTCTGTCTCTCATAACGCCTTGACGGGCAAGAACGCCATCAACCTGACGTGGAATGTGGAGAAACCGGCGTTTGAAGACAACTTTGAGAGCTACGATGCCTTTGCTACGACGTTCGGAGAGTGGACGGGAATAGACGGAGACAAGCTTGCCGCAGCACCCCTTGTGGGCTCTTACCCCAACAGAGGCGTATTGCAGTATGCCCAAATCATCAATCCGCTCAAGGTAGACCCTACTTGGTGGTACAGCTATCCCGTGCTTCGGCCGTATGAGGGCAATCAGTATGTGGGCTTCACACGCACCAGCAACGGTGCGGCCAACGACGATTGGCTCATATCGCCCGCTGTTAAGGTGGGCACGGAGAACTTCCTTACATTCTATGCCAAGGCTGCTGATGCTGCGCCGGAGCGCTTTCAGGTATATGTAACCGAGCAAACCAACAATCCGCAGCAAGCAGATTTCACCCGGTTGGATGCAGGAAACTACGAGCAAGTGGACTATAAGGAATGGCATCTCATGAAATATAGCCTTGCCGCATACGCCGGAAAGACCATCAAATTTGCTATTCGCTACATCAGTGAATACAACACCATGCGTACGTTCATGCTGATGGTGGATGATGTAAGAGTGGGCCAGGAAGAAACAGCACAGGCTCCTAGGGCTAAGGCCGTGCGCAGTCAGCGTTCGCCTCGCAATCCTTTGGAATCGTTTGACGTGTATCTCGACGGTGCGAAAGTAGGCACGACCGACAGCTATGGCTATACCCTGAATGATGTAAGCGCGGGTCAGCACACCCTTGGCGTGCAGGCTATATACTCTGATACCAAGAGTGATATGGCCACTACGAGCGTTTCTGTACCGGCCGATTATGCCCAGGTGACCTTCCATGTCACTACCAACAGCAAGCGTTCGGCTGATGGTGAGAAGCTCAGCTTGGTGAATACTGATACGGGCGAGGCCTTAGAGCTCAGCGTAGCTAATGGCTCTGCCGTCGTACCCTCATTGCCTTACGGCACTTATGCAGCCAATATTGCAGAGGGGGCCTTTAATGCTTTTGCGCAAACCTATACCGTTCAGGGAGACGCCACCTATGACATCGCGCTCACCGACAAGGTTCGTGACCCTTATAACATCACGGCCGACATCGTTCCGAATGGTGAGGGAGAAAGTAAGGTGACGCTGAAATGGAACCAGGAACTGGCTTTCACTGACAGCTTTGAGGATTATGCCGACTTCGCGACGGGTAGCTTTGGTGGTTGGACCTCGTTAGACTTGGATGGGCAGATAGTCTATCCCATCTCTCTGCAAGGCTCTATCATCTCCTTCCCCGGCTCCGGAACGCAGCAGAACCCCACAGCTATTGCACCCATCGTGTTTAATCCTTACACCACAGTACCTGCCATGATGCCTACCGATCAGGCCATGAAGCCAGTTACGGGCAATAAGGAAATACTGTTCTTCTCACCGCAGCAATACACTGCCAACAAGTGGCTTATCTCACCGCAACTGGACATTCGCGACGGATATAAGCTTTCGGTAGATGCTAAGTCGTATAGTGACATGTATCCGGAAAAGCTTGAATTTGCTGTTTCTACGGAAGGTTCAGCCCCCACAGACTTCACGGTGATCTCCAAAGCTGAGAATATGCCGGCATCGCAGTGGACGAAATATGTCACCGATCTGTCTGCTTATGCCGGTCAGACGGTGCGCCTGGGCGTGCATTACTACACCACTGACGGTTTCTTCGCGCAGATGGACAACTTCACGGTTGGCCCGGCCGAAGGCGAGGAGCATTACATCGACTATGGCAATGTGGTGAGATACGATATCTATCTTGATGGAAATCTGGTGGCCAATAGTGCCACCCCCACCTGCGTATTGCCCAGCGTGAGCGCCGGAACGCATACTGTGGGCATCAAGGCTGTCTATCAAAACGCTTCGTCTAACACCACTGAGTATACCATTGTTGTGACAGGCATTGGCCATGTTGAGTTGTCCGGCACTCCTACTGAGGCTCCTACATATTATAATGTAGAGGGTCAGAAGATACAGAACATCCGCGGTCACCATGGCATCGTGATTATGAAGCAAGGTGAAACGGTTAAAAAACTGATGCGTTAAATGAAAAAGTTAAATATCTTATTGCTCTTTTTAGGGGTTGCCCTGTCTGCCGTAGCGCAGTCAGCGGCGCCCTTTCGCGCGCTGTCATCGTCACAGCGTGCAGTGGGCTACACCATAGGCGATGCCATAACCACCCAAAACGTGGGCACAGGTTATGCCGGTACCCATCCGGTGGGAGCCCTTCTGACGGCCGACATGCTGAAGACGTATGTGGGATGTAAGGTTGTGGGCATACGTTTCGCCCTTAGTGCGTCGGCCCAAACCAGCCGCGTGTTTGTCCGTCCGGTGAATAGTGAGGGCTATCTGGCCGATGCCGACTCTGTTACCCAGAATGTTTGGCATCCTCATTCCGGCTGGAACGAGATTATGTTCAACGGTGTGAAGGGCTACACCATACGCCCGGGAGAAAGCCTCTTCTTTGGTTTTGATGTAACCGAGACGTCAGATCAGGCGCAAGCAGGCACCGGAATATTGGCCACAACGGGTCAGTCACAGTCTATGGGCTTCCTTGTTTTGGGCAACTTTGGCTCGGGTGAAGGCCTTTATCCAGTCAGTGACAAGGGCCTGCTGTGCGTACAGCTCATCGTTGATGTGTCGTCCTTGCCTTCCAAGGCTGTTGCTTTCACAGACATAACCAATGGTTATCAGTATAAGCAACCGGGCGAATTGTTGGACTTCTTTGCGCAGTTTACCAACTCCGGACGCGATACCATCAAGAGCTATACCATCAATTATGCCATCGACAACAAGCTTATTCTGAGTCATGACGCCCTTGATACGATACCCGGAGGGGCACAGTCGTCTTTTCAACACACCTATCAGTTGCCTTCAGATATGCCATCCGGCCAGCATGTGTTGCGCATTTACATCTCTCAGACCGATGGCATTGCGATGGCTGATCAGCCTTATATTGCTGATACCTTCTGTGTTTATCGTGAGAAGTTTGACCGTCAGCAAACCTATCTTGAGCAGTATGCTGACGAAACTTCGCCTTACACAGCAGGTTGCTTCGATGCTATGGAGGCAGCAGCCAAACAATTGCAAGGGCAGGTAGCCTACGTAAATATTTATCGCGACAGCAATCCTTTGGCTTGTTCGGCAGCAAGCAGCTTGTGTAACGACTATGCCTACACCTATCCCAGCTTCACCATGGACCGTTCTTACTATCCCGGTGAGGCTCATGTGGCCTACGACTTGAACGACTATGTGCTTGTTGCGCCAGCCTTGGTTACCGGCATGATGCAAGAGCTTTTGCAAGACGAGCATACTCATCCTGCCTTTGCCAAACTGAATATTACGCCACAATACGATGCCGCATCCCGCCTTCTCACCCTCAAGGTCAGTGGTACCACCACCTCAGAGGCATCCAAGATGTTTGGCGATATGGCACTTACGCTTATGCTTACCGAGGACAGCGTGAAGGCTCCACAGGTGGTTTACAATGCCACCACAGGTTATGCCAGCACCGTTCAGCGCTATGTACACAACCATGTGTTGCGCAGCTTGCTCACGGCAGTGCGTGGCGATAAGCTTCAACTCGATGGCAATACCTTCTCAGCTACCTATACCTTTACCGTGCCGCAGAATATGAACCCTGCCAATATGACTGCTGTTGGGCTCATTAGCAGGTATGTAGGCGCGCAAGGAGCGCTGGGCATCAAGCGCATGGATATACTTAATGCCAACAGCGTAGCGCTCAGGAGCGTGGCAACATCGCTCACTGCGCCCATCGTAACGGTGCCTTCACAGGTGAAATACTACACCCTCGATGGCATTGAAGTCAGTCCTTCACAGTTGAGGCATGGCCTGTATATTGTGAGAGACGGCATTCGCCAATACAAGAAGATGATTCGCTAATATCCTCAAGCCCTGTGTGGCCTTGTTGCTGCATGGGGCTGAAAGAATTTTAATTACTAACTAAAATAAATAGCTTATGAAGAAGAAAAAACTATTCATCGTTTTGTTGCTAACCCTCTTGGGCTTGTCGCCGGCCTCTGCCGACAGCGTGGTGCCCTATACAGAGGATTTCAACACGTCGATTTCTACGTCAGCCCACGACTTTGCCGTGAGTAAAGGCTGGGGGCACATCACAGATTACTATTTCGACGACGAGTCTTACGACTCTTATTATCCCACCTACACCTATTCTTCTACAGACGGTATCGATGGCACCGGAGCTCTGAAAGTGTCTGACCAGACCGCTGTGGGCGAGGGATGGAACACGGGTTCTACTTATGATCTGCTCGTTACGCCTACCATTAACGGCAAGTCTTCCATCTATGTCAAGAAAGCAGGAACTAATGGAACCGTTAAGTTCTATACCGTTTCTGAAAAGAATGGCAAACTTTCTCGTGGCACTTCCATCTCCGTGACGCTCCCCACGCTGTCTACTTCCGAATATGTTAAAGTAGACATACCCAGTCAGGACAGCGCCCGTATAGGCATCTATGCCAGCAATGTGTGGATAGACAACTTTCAGGCAGACAGTGCTGTCTTCATTAAGAAGAAATCGTTGATGATTAACAAGGTTACCAACGTTCTCTATCGTGGTGACCGTACAAGCGAGGAAGATGTAGATGCCAATGGCAATTATGGCATTAAGTTTCTCGTAACCCTTGTCAACAATGGCGACATAGATCTTGCTCCGGGCGATGACAATTACTCTCTGAGCATCAAGAACTATGCGGGCAAAATCGTAGCAACAGCGCCCATAACAGAACCTTTGGCTGTTGGCGCTACCCTGACCGACTATGTATTTCAGGTAGAGCTGCCTTATGCCACCTACCCCTTGCGCGATCGCTATGATGTAGTAGAGAATATCGGCGGCACATCCAGCTATGGTGCATGGATAGAGCCTGTACCTTATACGGCCGTTCCGAGGCTCACGNNGTGCTGATGGCACTATAGATTCGGGCACCGCTCAGGCTTTCGGCATGATTAAGACCGCCGTTTCTAAGAGCTATACCCTCAACAACCATGGCGCAGCTCCTCTTGTCATCGACAGCATTGGCATGCCCGACGGCTTCACCACATCGTTGAACGCACCTGATACGATAGCTGCTCATCAGAGCAAAGAGTTCACCATAACGGCCGATGCCGAGACGTCTGGCGTTCATTCAGGCAACATGGTGCTGAAGATATCGGGTGCAGACGATTTCGTCTTGCCGCTTTCATCCACCGTGCTCGACTCTGCCAAGATGTTTGTAGACTTCGAGGACGGCAAGTTCCCACAGGGATTCATTGTCGGTAAGAACTGGAATGTAGAGCAGCGCGACTATAACTCGTCAGATAATGTATATCTTGCTGCTTCCGATTTGGTTGATGATACCAAGCTTATCACGCCGCTCTTGAAAGTGCAAGAGGGTGAGAAGATGAGCCTGGATGTAGCTAAGACCGGTTACTACTCAAGTGATTCGCATCTCAAAATATACTATTCAACCGATCGCTCTCATTGGACGCTGGCCAAGACCATTAATAATTCTGACCTTCTTTCCACCAGGTCGGGGGCAACTCGTTATTTCTTCAGCGACCTGAAGACCTTTGTTGTAGACAGCATTCCTGCCGGAAATTACTACATAGCTTTTGAGTCCGGCTATGCTGCAATAGACAATATCTATGGTTTTGAGCGTGTACCGGTAGAGCATGATGCTTATTTCAAGGATGTGCTGTTACCGTCTGAGGGCGTTGTCAACAATCCCTACACCGCAACAGCTACCCTCTTCAACAACAACTCTAAGGATGAACCGGCCGGCAGCTATAAGGTAGAACTTCAGTTAGACGGCAAGACGGTGGCCACCGACTCTGCTTCTGTTGTCAAGGCCGACAGCATTGCAAGCTACAACTTTACCTTCGTGCCGCACAAGGCTGGCAATTATAAGGCCGCTATTGTATTCACCTCAGGCGAATATGTTGTTCATACCGACACCGTAGATGTTACCGTAAAAGATGAAACATCCAACGCTGTTGTTCAGGCAGGCACCGTGGCAGGCACAAATCAGAGCTATGTAGCTCCTATCAGCGTGTACTGGAAGTACAGTGTTTCGGATGTTATCTACACCGAGAAGATGCTCAAGGCAGCCGGACTGAAGAAGGGCGACAAGATTACGCGCATCAGCTTCAAAGGCTATAACACTTCGGGTGAGGTGTCAGCAGACGTCAAAGCCTGGATAGGCAACACAGCCGATACCCTCTATGCCGATGATTATGTGGTGCCAGACACCGCACGTCTGACGCTTATTACTAAGGCCAATTACACCATTCCTAAGATAGGAACAGACGATGAGCATGTGGTTTTGCTCAGCATAGACCTTCCTGAGGGCTTCGTCTACAATGGCCAAAGCATTCAGATGGTTGCGGGTTCTGCGCTTACCACCAGATACCAGCGTGCTATGTTTGAGTATTCTACAGACAACCCCGTGGGCTTTGTGAAGCGCAACGACTCCGAGTTTGAGTGGAATACTGCCACAGCAACCGATTATATGCCAGTGCCTTACTTCACGGTAGAGAGAGAACCGTCTACTGTGTCTGGCCTCGTTAAGGGTAAGCTGGGCCATGTGGCCAATGCTCATCTCACTTTGCGCAATGGTGAGGTGCTCTATGAGGCAACATCAGACAGCACGGGTCACTATGTGATGAACGTAGTTCAGAATACCAAGAAGTATGCTCTGACCGTTACGGCCGATGGCTATCTGCCTTACACCGACTCCATTAGTTTCGACTCTCTGAACGTTGTGAAGGACGTAGAGCTCACGCTCGTACCCGACACCATCGTTGTTCCCGCAAGCGGATGGCTTGCTTACAGCAATTCACATGCCGTAGTGCTCGGCAATGTACTGCCCGCAGAGGCCACCTTCCATGCTGTGATAGGTGTTTATGAGAGCAGTGCTGTAACGAAGCAACTGCCTCAGTACACCGTCATTCCGGCCAACCAGGGCTTGCTCATCAAGGCTCCGGCAGGCACTTATGTGTTCCCGCGCCATGACATGGACATCAATGACAGCACGCAGAATGCAAAGAAAGAGCCTCAGGATGTAGAGAACTTGCTCTTGCCAACTTGCGACAGCGCTTTTGTTGTGACGGGAGGCGACAGCATTTATGTGCTCGATGAGGATGCTTCCAACACGGTTGGCTTCCGCAAGGCTTCCGCAGATGAGGTGGTTCCGGCACATTCTGCTTACCTTGTTATCCATGAGGCAGAACCTCTCGAGTTCTATCCTCTCAAGGATGTGGTGCTCACTCGCATCAGCAACGCGCGCCCGTCGGCTTCTGGCTTAGACGTCAGCAAGCCTATGTATGACCTGAGCGGCCGCAGAGTGGCAGCATCTTATAAGGGCATTGTGGTACAAGAAGGCAAGAAATATATCCTTCGTTGATATTTCTGAATAACCCTAAGTGTGGCGTGGCAGGCTTTTCTGTCACGCCACGTTTGGCTTTTTACGGTTCTTACTACGATCAGACAAGGGCAAAAACTGTTTTTCAGCAGTTTCTCAAAGTGTTTTTTCCTATATTGTAGAATAATTATTACCTTTGCCGTTACGTATATACGTAACATTCAAATCCGTTATTTTTTGTATGAAGAAAATCATTTCAATTATGTTTATGCTGGTCTTTGCGCTCGCCATGAACGCCCAGACCGGCACGTGGAAAAACGATAAGGCTCACACGCGCATAGGCTTTGAGGTGAAACATGCCGGTTTGTCGTTTGTGAGCGGACGCTTCACCGACTTCGATATTAGCGTAGACGCGCAGGGCAAGAACTATCTCAACTCAAAGGTTACGGCCGTTATTCGCACCAAGAGCATAGCTACGGGTGTGGAGGCGCGCGACAATCATTTGCGCTCAGCCGACTTCTTCGATGCTGACGTATATCCCACGATGACCTTCAAGGCCACCAAAGCCGTGCTACTTTCTAGGACTCACGGCAAGCTATATGGCACGCTCACCATCCGGAACGTTACCAAGGCTGTTGTGCTTGATGCCTGGCTCATTGCCCATAAGGTGAGCCCGATGTCTAAGGTCATGACAGCCGGTTTCCGTCTGAAAGGCACTGTGAAGCGCTCAGACTTTGGCTTGGGCCCCAAGTTCCTGCCCGATCTTATCGGAAACGAGGTGAATATCATCATCGATGCAGAATTTTCACCGGCCAAGTAGCATCGGGCTAAGGTAGCATGAGCTAGTCAGTGCTCATGCTATCCGTCAGCATTCGTCGTTGATAAACCGTAGGTAGGAACCCGGCAGTTTCGTTCTTCAGGGCTCTTGCCCACGCTTACGGCGGTTTAATCTATTCTTATCATGAAGAAGAAGCATCTTATACCCTCCGTCTATAAGATGCTTATGTCATGGCGGGTGATGCAGACGAGCATCCCTAGGTGGGCAGAAAGTCTGTGCTTTACGCACTTTTCTTCTTGTTGGTTGAGGCTCTTCTGTCCCCAAGCCCATGCAGCAACGTCTGTCTAGCGGTGGGCAATGTAAGAACAAATTGCTTTAATAACATCTTGTTATGGAAAATCTACGTGTGATGATAACCTTGTTTGTCATCGTTGTTTTGGGCTACGTGCTGGCTAAGCTGCGCTATATGAGTGCCGACTTCTGCCGCCAGCTCTCGGCCATAGTGGTGGATGTGACGTGCCCGCTGCTCATCTTGTCGTCTGTGATGGGCGACACCCTGCCTTCGCGAGCCCTCATCCTGCCTCTGGTGGGGGTGGGCGTGCTCTCCTATGTCATCCTTACGGCGGTGGTCTATATCGTGCCGCGCGCCTTTACCAAGAGCCCGGCCGACCGTGGCGTCATAGGCTTTGCGCTGATGTTTGCCAATGTGGGCTTCATAGGCTATCCCATCGTGGCCTCCATCTTTGGCTCCACGGCCGTTTTTTATGCCGCGTTGCTCAACATGGCCAATACCTTCTTCATCTTCACCGTGGGTGTTGACCTGGTGAAAGGACATGACAATGACGGGCAGAAGCATCGCTTTAACGCTAAGGTGTTGCTCAGTCCGGGCTTGCTGGCTGCCTATGCGGCCGTCATCATCGTGGCCTTGGGCGTGCACGTCAGTCCCCTCATTGCGCGTCCCGTCACCATGGTGGGCAACATCACCGTGCCCGCTTCGCTCATGGTGATAGGCGCTACCATGGCCTCGCTGCCCTTGCGCGACATGCTGGGCAACCGTCTTGTCTATGCCGTGTCGGTCTTGCGGTTGGGCGTGCTGCCCCTCATGTTCTATTTTCTGTTCCGCCTTCTGGGCGTAGATGCTATGGTCAATGACATCAACACGGTGGTGTTGGCCATGCCTGTGGCCTCCTTCGGCACCATGTTCTGCATGAAGTATGGCCGTGATGTGCGGCTCATGACCGAGCTGACGTTCATCACCACGGTGGGTTCCATCATCACTATACCCCTCATCACCCTTATCTTTCATTAGCCAGCAGGTAAGAAAACTCTGTTTCTCGTCACTTTCATCCGTCAATAGGTGCCCGTTGAGTCACTTGTCTGGGCCTTTTGGGACGGCTCTATAAGTTATTGATTTTCAGTATGTTATTAGTGACTTTACGAAAATGCCCTTTTCGCCATGCAAAAATGCCCTTTTTGCGTGCTGAAACAGGCCTTTTGGACTCGCAAAAAGGCCTGTTTTGCCACCGTGAGTGCCAGCATTAAATGATGATGGTTGTTGTTTGCGCCATTCTGATGTGATGGTACTTATGCCGAAGTAGGATGATGGTCGGTGTCAAGTAGCGCTCGTAAACGTTAATAATCATTATAAAGAGATTGCGAGATGCACCTTAAAGCGATGAAATTTTTATCTTTGTAGTGATAAATTCTTAGGGACATGAAGAGATTACTGGTTACGTTGGCGGTTCTGTTTGCCATCGTCTTTACGGCGAGAGCACAGTGGGATTTAGATGAGAAGTATGCTTCTGATTTGGTGAAAAGCGGTTCTGTAGCCCCTGACTTCAAGATGAAGACAGTTGAAGGTAAAACGCTTAGCCTGAAACCATATAAGAGCAGATATGTTGTGCTTGACTTTTGGGCCTCGTGGTGCCCCGATTGTCGCAAAGATATGTATAATGTGCAGCGCATGTATCGCACGTTTCACCCTTACGGCGTAGAGTTTATAGGCATCAGCATGGATACCGATGCCGCAGCATGGAAGAAAGCCATAGCCCGATATGGGCTTGCCTATCCACAGGTTAGTGAGCTGGTGAAGTTTCACGACTCGAAGATTGCTGCCCTTTATGGCGTGAAGTGGCTACCCTCGATGGTGCTCATCGATTCTCAGGGCAAGGTGGTGCTCTCTACAGTGCTCTCTTATAAGATGGAGCGCACGCTCACAGAGCTAATGGCGCAGAAGCATCCTGTGCCTGTAAATGGTGCGACAGACAGCTTGACATTGACGGGCAGCAAAGGCAAGTTGGCAGCGGTAATACAAAAGCCGGTACTGACAAGCGGTGAGAAAGTGCCGATGGCCATCATCATGCACGGCTTTACAGGCAATAAGGAGGAGCGGCTGCTGAGGCTCATTGCCGACTCGTTGCAGAGCCATGGTATAGCCTCGATACGCTTCGACTTCAACGGTCATGGCCACAGTGAGGGTCGCTTTGAGGATATGACGGTGCCCAATGAAATAGAAGATGCCAAAATGGTATATGAATATGTAGCTGCCTTGCCCTATGTGGCTGCTTCACGCATAGCGCTGGTGGGCCACAGTCAGGGTGGGGTGGTGGCGGCGATGACCGCAGGCGAGCTCGGTTTGCCACGCGTAGCTGCCGTAGCATTGCTGGCTCCGGCTGCCGTGTTGCGCGATGATGCCATCCGTGGCAACACCATGGGCGCAAGATATAATCCTCTGGATCCGCCAAAAAGTGTGCCCATCTTCGGCGGTCATAACCTGGGAGCCGGTTATATACGCTCGGCATTCACACTGCCCATTTATGAGACAGCGGCACGTTACAGCGGTCCGGCAACCATCATCCATGGCACGGCCGACCGTGTAGTGCCCTACACCTACGGCGAGCGCTTCCACGAACAGTGGAGAAACAGCGAATGGCATCTGCTGGAATACTTTGACCATGGGTTCACACAGAACATGTATCGTGTGGCAGGGCTTACCTCAGAGTTTCTCACACGCACGTTGGGAAAATAAATTTTATCTTATGGTTCATTGATAAACACATCGTACGCGTATGACCTTACAGCAAATGGAATATATCCTTGCCCTTGACAGATTGGGCAATTTTGCCAAGGCTGCCGACTATTGTGACGTGACGCAGCCCACATTAAGCTCTATGATACAGAAATTAGAGACAGAGTTAGGGCTTAAGATTTTTGATCGCCGCCGTCAGCCAGTCGTTGCTACCAAGGCGGGACGTGCTGTCATCGACCAGGCTAAGGAGGTGCTTTATCAAGCCCGTCGGCTGCGAGAGGTGGTAGAGGAGGAGAAGGAAACGCTTCTCGGCACCTTCTATATTGGTGTGCTGCCCACCATAGCGCCCTATCTTATACCACATTTCTTCCCCCAGCTGCTGCGAAGCCATCCGGAGATGGACGTGCGCATCATTGAGATGAAAACCTCAGCCATGAAGCAAGCCTTGCTGCATGGTGACATCGATGCCGGTATTTTGGCCAAGACTGATGATATGGAGGCCTTTGAGGCTGTGCCCCTTTATTCGGAGCGTTTTTATGCCTATGTCTCTGAGAATGACCCCTTGTTTGCCAAACAACGCGTGAAGGCCGTTGACTTCGGCAATGAGTTTCTTTGGTTGCTCGATGAGGGGCATTGCTTTCGCGACCAGCTCATCAGA
Organism: Prevotella sp. UBA7782; assembly: GCA_002480935.1. The sequence goes on from DLDC01000147.1 coordinate 43,506, forward strand.
TATTGCCAGCTCAAATCGGCTGCCGTGAGCAAGAAAGCCTATGCCTTGGGGAGCATTGAGACTTTCATGCGCATCGTAGAAAACGGCAAGGGTGTGACCTTTATCCCTGAGCTGGCCCTCTCGCAGCTCAGTGCCGCACAACTGAGACTTGTACGTCCCTTCGCTCTGCCCGAACCACGCCGCGAGATAATTATGGTTACACCCCGTGACTTCATCCGTGTCAAGCTTCGCACAATGCTTGTTGAGAGTATACAGGCCGGTGTGCAGCCCTTGCTGAAGCGAGACTATACATCGAAAACGCGCCAGTAAGTTTACCGGCGCGTCTGTTAGACTCTTCGTCTCGCCTTGCATGCATCTGCGGGCTAAACTATGTTGTGAAACCTTTACTCGGGCTTTGTGGCGAAAGCTGTGAGCATCCAAGCGCTCTTTTCCTGCTCGCGGAGGTAGTCGCTCATCATGGCTACCGTCACTTCGTCGCCGTTGTCGCCGGCTGTTGAGAGAACCTGACGCTCCAGAGCGATAAGCACTGCCAGTGCATCCAGTACATAGGCCAGACCCTTTTCTCCGCTTGTCACTACGTCGAGCTCTGAGAGTTGTGCCTGCTTGAGGTAAGCAGAGAAGCGGTGCTCCGGAGTTTTGCCTAACTGAAGGAGGCGCTCAGCTATTTCGTCTATCTTAGTTGCCACATCGTCGTACATCTTCTCGTATTCCTCATGCAGAACGAAGAAACCGTGTCCTTTGATGTTCCAGTGCAGATTGCGGAGGTTGGTGTAGTGTACTTGAAACTCTGCAAGCAGCTGCGCGAGAGCGTTGGTAACCTGTACGTTGTCATTCAGTCCTGTTGTTGTTAATGTAGTCTTCATAATTCTTATTGTTTTGTGGGTTATTACTTTTTTTTCTTTTCTCTGGTGCAAAGATAGTAACACCTTCCCATATCCACAACAGATAATATTTATAGGCCTATAGACGCTATCTATAATATGACTTAATAGCTTGATAACCAATGATATATGCTAATGATGAAAAGATAAAGGAAAAGCCATTTTCCTTTTTCCGTGTTGCGGCAGAGTAGTATGTATGATTCTCTATTTATGGATAATTATCTGAATCCTGCCATCGGTAAGGGCTTGGCTTTCTTGTCGTAACCTGATATCCAATGGCATCCACGGCGTGCACGCCATAGATTTCTTCTGCCAGTGAAGCAACATTCATAAACAGTGCGTAAGAGTATAGGGCTTCCTAAATGTGATTGGTGAGTAATGGGTGGGATGTGGGTGGAATGTTTTTGCTATGGCCTAGCTTGTATCTGCTTGATAGATAGGTTATTAAAAGAAGGGTGGAATGGGTGGGATAGGTTTTTGCTAAAACTTTTGTTAAATGGGGCTCCTTATGCGGCCATACTGTTACTCTGTTGTCTAAAGGACGATAAGGAGGTTGTTTATGCCATGCTCTGATAAGTAATATGGAAAATAAAAATAGGAAAAAGGCGCAATACTCCATTATTTTTATGTACTTTTGCACGGAATATGTGCCTTTGGCACCTATGCGACAACAGACATGCTTCGAATTAAGAAACTTGATATCTTCATAGCCAAGCAGTTTTGCTTGCTTTTTGCCGCAACCTTCTTCATCAGCCTCTTTGTGCTGATGATGCAG
>DLDC01000147.1:45210-47361 GCA_002480935.1 Prevotella sp. UBA7782
GCCCAGTTCTTCTGGTACATGGCCTTGATGATGGTTCCTCAGGCCCTGCCCCTGGCCGTACTGTTGTCGTCACTCATCACTTTTGGTAATCTCGGAGAGAGCAGTGAGCTCACGGCCATCAAGGCATCGGGCATATCGCTTATGCAGACCTTCCGCTCGCTGGCTTTCATCAGCGTGTTGGTGACGCTGGGCTCCTTTTATTTCCAGAACAACATTGGTCCGATGTCACAGATGAAGCTCACGCAGCTCATGATATCGATGAAGCAGAAGAGTCCGGANNATACCGGAGAGCCAGTTTTATGACGGCATACCCCAGTGCAACATCTACGTTCAGAAGAAAGACCTGAATACGGGCAAGCTGTATGGCATCATGATATATAGGATGACAGACAGCTATGAGGATGCGTCTATCATACTGGCCGATTCGGGTATGTTACAGTCTACGGCAGAGAAGAAACACCTGCTGCTGAACCTGTGGAGCGGCGAATGGTTTGAGAATATGCGTTCGCAAGAGCTGGCAGGAAGTGCCAGTGTGCCTTATAGGAGAGAGTCGTTTGTGCATAAGCGCATTGTGCTGGACTTTGACGGCGACTTTAATCTCACCGATGTGGCAGGGCTGGGCAACAACGCCCGGACAAAGAGTTTGGCAAAGATCAATCATGATGTAGACTCGCTCAACCATCAGTATGACAGTATCGGCAATGCCTACTATAAGGATATGCAATACACGGTGTATTCGCAGGCCAAGCTCAATGGCCGACAGATGAAGCAGGCAGCGGCTCTTGCCGCTTCGCCCAAAGAGGATATAGACACCGTGTTCAGCCATCTGAGTGCCGACAGACAGCAGCAGGCCGTGCAGAACGCCATGTCTACGGCACAGATGGAAGTGAGCGACCTGGAGTTTAAGAGTATGCTTACCAGCGACGGCGACAAGATTATCCGAATGCACCAGATAGAAGCCATCAACAAGTTTACGCTGGCTCTGTCGTGCCTGATATTCTTCTTCATAGGCGCTCCGCTGGGAGCCATCATCCGGAAAGGTGGATTGGGCGTGCCCATCATCATATCGGTCATCGTGTTTATCGTGTACTATGTGCTCGACAACACGGGCTATCGTATGGCCCGGCAGGGCGCTTGGGCTATATGGTTCGGCAAGGGCCTGTCGCCTGCCGTGCTCATTCCTCTGGCCATATTCTTTACCTACAAGGCCAACAACGACTCGGCAGTGTTTAATATGGATGTTTATCGCAACTTGATGATGCGCATGCTGGGCCTCAGGCTGAAGCGGCATGTGGCCGGCAAGGAGGTTATTATTCAAGATCCTGACCTGCCTGCTGATGTCAGTAAGCTGGAGAATATCACGCAGCGTGTGGTGGATTATAACAAAGAGCATAACCTGAAGTCGCTGCCCAATGTGATAAACGTGTTCTTCAGATACCGTCCCGACCATGAAGTAGAGGCCATCAGCAATGACTTGGAGACCGTGATAGACGACTTGAGCAATACACGCGACCGCTATGTGCTGTCGTATCTCAATGTCTATCCCGTGCTGGCTGTCAAGGCTCATACCCGTCCCTTTGAGCGCAGGTGGCTCAATATTCTGGCTGCCGTGATAGTGCCTGCCGGCATATTCTTCTACTTGCGCATGTGGATATTCAGGCTCCGACTTTATCATGACCTTACGGTTATCAAGTCTACCAATGAAGCACTGATAAAGCATATAAAAGAGTCGGCAAAGAAGAAGGCCGACAGACAAAAGATAGGATAAGACAAAGTAGACATATATATATTAATAAGGTAACAAATACAGGAGATACAGATATGGAAGATATAAAGCTTAACAGCATTGAAGAGGCTGTGAAAGACTTCAAAGAAGGCAAGTTTGTGATTGTAGTGGATGATGAGGATCGTGAGAACGAGGGCGACCTGATTATCGCGGCTGAGAAGATAACCACCGAGAAGGTGAACTTCATGCTGAAGCATGCCCGTGGCGTGCTTTGCGCNNCCATCAGCCGTTGCGACGAGCTCGACTTGCCCCATCAGGTGCAAGACAACACCTCTATGCTTGGCACCCCGTTTACGGTTACGGTGGATAAGCTGGAGGGATGCACCACCGGCGTGTCGGCACACGACCGCGCCGAAACCATCAAG
>DLDC01000147.1:47397-47574 GCA_002480935.1 Prevotella sp. UBA7782
CGCCTCTACGCCACAGACCTTCGGACGCCCGGGACACATCAATCCTCTCTATGCGCAAGACAACGGCGTGTTGCGTAGAAGCGGACACACAGAAGCTGCCATAGACCTCTGTAAGATGGCAGGGCTCTATCCCGCCGGCGCCCTGATGGAGATTATGAACGAAGACGGCACCATGGC
>DLDC01000225.1:0-7876 GCA_002480935.1 Prevotella sp. UBA7782
GGGAAGGCAGCCTTCACGTCATGCAGCTTGTCAACCACGCCCTTTGAGTGGCCGTGAGCCGTGTCTATCACGATAGCGTCTACGCCTGCCTCTACAAGAGCCTGCGCACGCTCCAGCGTATCAGCCGTTACGCCCACGCCGGCAGCCACACGCAGGCGGCCTTTCTCGTCTTTGCAAGCCATGGGCTTGTCCTTGGCCTTGGTGATGTCCTTATAGGTTATCAGGCCCACGAGATGATTTTCAGAGTCTACCACGGGCAGTTTTTCTATTTTGTTTTGCTGCAAGATGTCGGCAGCAGCGGCAAGGTCGGTTTGCTGGTGTGTGGTAACGAGGTTCTCAGAAGTCATCACCTCGTCTATCTTCTTGTCGAAGTGACGCTCAAAGCGCAGGTCTCTGTTGGTGACGATGCCCACGAGATGGTTGTCATCATCCACCACGGGAATGCCTCCGATGTGATAGTTGTGCATCATCTCCAAGGCATCCTGCACGGTGCAACCCTTGTGTATGGTCACCGGGTCGTATATCATTCCGTTCTCGGCACGCTTCACGATGGCCACCTGACGGGCTTGTTCCTCGATGGTCATGTTCTTGTGTATCACGCCGATGCCTCCCTCACGGGCTATGGCAATGGCCATGGCGCTCTCCGTAACAGTGTCCATGGCAGCTGTGACAAAGGGCACGTTAAGCGTGATGTGGCGCGAAAAGCGGGTTTCCAACTTTACTTCCTTGGGAAGTACTTCTGAATAAGCAGGGATTAAAAGGACGTCATCGAAAGTCAAACCGTCCATTACTATTTTATCTGCAACAAATGATGACATATAACGTTAGGAAATTTATTGCGTGCAAATATACCACTTTTTTCGCACTTATGAGTGGTGTTATTTATTTTTCTAATGGGCGTTAAGGGTATTTAACGTGCGTAGCAACTTGCCCAACCATGCCTCCGGCAAGCCTGTCATGCCCTTATCGAAAACCGAAAATGCCTATTTTGGACATCGAAAATGCCTATATTAGAAGCTGAAAATGCCTATTTGGCAGGCTGAAAAGCACTATATGGTTACGCCACTATACAGCTGCCGGCTTACGGCCGCCTTTCAGCTGCCCGGCAAAGGGGTTAGAAGCAGGGCGCAAAGGGGCTGCGAGCCCCCTGCCGTCGCGATGGTCTAGTTGGCCATTTCAGACAAGAACTTGATGCGCACCAGGCGTATCTCGTCGTCGTTATAGTCGGCACCCAGCTCCTCTATGGCCGTGTTCAGGTCGCCCGTATCGGCATTCATGAAGTAATCGTATATGTCGTCTACGTGGTCTTCGTCCATCACGTCGTCCAAGAAGTAGTCTATGTTGAGCCTCGTACCGCTGTCTACGATTTCCTCTACCTTGGTGAGCAGGTCGTCGAAGTCAAGTCCTTCGGCCACGGCAATATCGTCAAGAGGCACCTGCAGGTCTATGCTCTTGATGATTTTCACCTTTTGCATCGACTTCTTAGGCACGGTGCGCACGCGCAGTTCCTCGGGTCTTTCGATGCCGTTCTCCTCGCAATGCTGCTTGATGAGCTTCACAAACTCGGGTCCGTAGCGCTTTGCCTTGCCGGCTCCGACGCCTTGTATCTGCTGAAGCTCCTCCATATTGACGGGATACATGGTGGCCATCTGCTCCAGCGAGGGGTCTTGGAAGATGACGTAAGGCGGCACTTCCAGCTTGCGCGCCATCTTTTTGCGCAGGTCTTTCAGCATTCCGAAGAGCTCAGGGTCTAGTACTGCCGTGCCACCTTCGGGGTTGCTCTCCTCCTCACTGTCTTCCTTGAACTCGGCATCCATGACAATGGGGAATGAAACGGGCGACTTGATGAAGCGTTTGCCCGCCGCGGTGAGCTTGAGCAGGCCGTAGCTCTCCACGTCTTTGCGCAGATAGCCGGCTATGAGGGCCTGCCTGATGACGGGGTTCCACACCTTGGGGTCCTCATCTTCGCCCGAACCGAACTCCTCCAGCTGGTCGTGCTTGTGCGCTTTGATATCGTCTGTGCCGCGTCCGCGTATAAAGTCGATGACATACTCCTGCCTGAAGTTCTCTTTCAGAGCCTTGATGGCCGACAGGGCGATGAGCAGCTGGTTCATGCCCTCTATCTTCTTCTTGGGATGCAGGCAGTTGTCGCAGTTGCCACAGTTGTCTTTTGGATACACCTCGCCAAAGTAGTGAAGCAGCATCTTGCGCCTGCACACCGACGATTCGGCATAAGCCTCGGTCTCTTGCAGCAGCTGCCGGCCTATGTCTTGCTCGGCAACGGGCTTGCCCTCCATAAACTTCTCGAGCTTCTTGAGGTCCTTGCGTGCGTAGAAAGCGATGCACTTGCCCTCGCCGCCGTCGCGTCCGGCGCGTCCTGTTTCCTGATAATAGCCCTCAAGGCTCTTGGGTATGTCGTAGTGAATAACGAATCTCACGTCAGGCTTGTCAATGCCCATACCGAAGGCTATGGTGGCTACGATGACGTCTATGCGCTCCATGAGGAAGTCGTCTTGTGTCTGCGAGCGTGTGGCCGAGTCTAGTCCGGCGTGATAGGGTGCCGCCTTGATGTCGTTGGCGCGCAGCACAGCCGACAGCTCTTCCACCTTTTTGCGCGACAGACAATATATAATGCCGCTCTTGCCCTCATTTTGCCGGATGAAGGTAATAATCTGCTTGTCAACGTCTTTTGTCTTGGGCCGCACCTCATAATAAAGGTTAGGCCTGTTGAACGAGCTTCTGAACTGGCGCGCGTCTTCTATTCCCAGGCTGCGCAGGATGTCTGTTCGCACCTTATCCGTGGCCGTTGCGGTGAGCGCTATGATGGGTGCCCGCCCTATTTCATCAACGGCATGGCGTATCTTTCTGTACTCCGGGCGGAAGTCATGTCCCCACTCAGAGATGCAATGCGCCTCGTCTATGGCGTAGAAGCTAATGTGTACAGTTTTGAAAAACGCTATATACTCCTCTTTGTTGAGCGACTCCGGCGCCACGTAGAGCAGCTTGGTGCGCCCTGACAGAATGTCAGCCTTCACGTGATCGATGGCCGCTTTGTTGAGCGAAGAGTTAAGGAAGTGTGCCACGCCGTCGTTTTCGCTCATGCCATTGATAACGTCCACTTGGTTCTTCATGAGCGCTATGAGGGGCGACACCACGATAGCCGTGCCGTCCATGATGAGTGATGGCAGCTGGTAGCAGAGGCTTTTGCCGCCTCCGGTGGGCATGAGCACAAAGGTGTTGTTGCCGTCCAGCACATTCCTTATAATAGCTTCCTGGTCGCCCTTGAAGCTGTTGAAGCCAAAATAGTGTTTTAGTTGTTCTGTAAGATTAACTTCCTTGGTCATATAATTATAAGGTTGTGAACTTTAACTTAAGCCGACTCAAGTTTTTGCAGATGAGCCTTGTCGAGCTGCTTCTTGGCATAATCGAGCGTCACCTCAAACTTCTTGACCCTCTGCGAGGGCTTCTCATACATGGCGTCCATGATGACCGACTCCACGATGGAGCGCAGTCCGCGGGCACCGAGCTTGTATTCGATGGCCTTGTCTACGATATAGTCGAGGGCCTCATCAGCAAAGGTGAGGGTGATGCCGTCCATTTCGAAGAGCTTCTTATATTGTTTCACGATAGAGTTCTTAGGCTCTACCAGTATGCGGCGCAATGCCGTGCGGTCGAGAGGATAGAGATAGGTGAGCACGGGCAGGCGTCCGATAATCTCAGGTATGAGTCCGAACGACTTCAGATCCTGCGGAAGGATATACTTCATCAGGTCGTTCTTGTCTATCTTTGCCACGTTCTGCACCGAGTTATAGCCCACCACGTGGGTGTTGAGCCTCTGTGCTATCTTGCGCTCTATGCCATCGAAGGCGCCGCCGCATATAAAGAGTATGTTCTTAGTATTGACATGGATATACTCCTGGTCGGGATGTTTGCGCCCACCCTGTGGCGGAACGTTCACCATGGTGCCCTCCAGAAGCTTCAGCAAGCCCTGTTGCACGCCCTCACCGCTCACGTCTCGCGTGATGCTGGGGTTGTCGGCCTTGCGCGCTATCTTGTCTATCTCGTCTATGAACACGATGCCCCGCTCAGCCGCGGCCACGTTATAGTTGGCCACCTGCAGCAGTCTTGACAGGATGCTCTCCACATCTTCGCCCACATAACCGGCTTCTGTGAAGACGGTAGCGTCTACTATGGTGAAGGGCACGTCGAGCAGGCGGGCTATGGTGCGGGCCAGGAGCGTCTTGCCGGTGCCCGTAGAGCCCACCATGATGATGTTGCTCTTCTCTATCTCCACGCCATCGTCGTCCTTAGGCTGCTGCAATCGCTTGTAGTGATTGTACACCGAGACGGCCAGACAGCGCTTAGCCTCGTCCTGACCAATGACGTATTGGTCTAGATATTCCTTTATCTCCTTGGGCTTAGGCACCTTCTTCAGTTTGAAGGGCTCATCGTCTTTCTGTCCGGGCATGGGGCCGTAGGCACCTGCCTGCGTGCATATTTCGTAAGCCTGACGGGCACAGTCGGAGCATATATAGCCGTTAAGGCCTGTGATAAGAAGCCTTACTTCAGACTCCTTTCGCCCGCAAAAGCTGCATTTCTTTACTGCCATGAATGTTATATTCCTTGTTAAGAGGCAAGAGGGTCGGTCCCTCCTGCCTGCGTTTTGTTATGCCTTGCGCTCCAGCACAGAGTCTATCATGCCATAGTCTTTGGCCTCTTGCGCCGTCATCCAGTAGTTACGGTCGCTGTCGGCCCACACTTTGTCGTAGGGCTGATGCGAGTGTGTAGAGATGATGGTGTAAAGTTCTTTCTTGAACTTCTGTATCTCTCTGGCCTCAATCTCTATATCTGAGGCCTGACCCTGCACGCCTCCCAGGGGCTGGTGTATCATCACGCGGCTGTGGGGCAGTGCCGAGCGCTTGCCCTCCTTGCCCGAAACAAGCAGCACGGCGGCCATGCTGGCGGCCATGCCCGTGCAGATGGTGGCCACGTCAGAGCCTATGAACTGCATGGTATCGTATATACCGAGGCCTGCCGTAACGCTTCCGCCCGGCGAGTTGATATATATAGATATGTCTTTGCCGTTATCCACCGAGTCGAGGTAGAGCAGCTGAGCCTGCAGGGTGTTGGCAGTATAGTCGTCAATCTCTGAACCCAAGAAGATGATGCGGTCCATCATCAGCCTAGAGTAAACATCCATCTGCGTGACGTTGAGTTGTCTCTCTTCCAGGATGTAAGGGTTGAGGTATTGCTGCTGCGCCCTCATCACATCGTCGAGAACCATGCCGTCCATGCCCAAGTGCTTGGTGGCATACTTTCTAAAATCGTTCATTATTTCCTTTCCTTATTATAATTAGACAAAAAGAGAGGTTATCGAATTTCCTCTTCTTAAGCCTTTATGAAGCAAACACCATGCCAGTTATTTCGCGTATGGTGCGTTATCGCTACACAAAGTTAAGAAAAAAAATCGATAACCTCCCTATATCCGGAGATATTTTTTCTATTTTTTTATTCTTGCATCATCTTGTTGAAGTCGTCAATGCTTATTTCCTTGTGGTCGAGCTTGACGATATCCTTGTATGCGTCGGTGAGTTTCTTGTCGAGAGCCGACTCAACCACCTGGTCTACATACTCTCTCTTCTTCAGCATGTCCTGTGCATATTTGTCTACATACTCTTCGGGTATGTTTGTCATGCCATACTGAGCGAACTGCGCGCGAGCCATCATCTTGGCGGTGTTCTGAACGTCTTTGTCCTCCACCTTGATGTTCTGAGCCTCGGCCAGCTTCTCTTTGGCCAGATGCCATGCCAGTTCCTTGATGCTGTTGTCGAAGTTCTTCTCAACAAACTCGTCGCCCTTGTCCTTGTTGTTTTCCTTCATGATGCGCTTGAGCAGCTCTTCGGGGAAGGTGAGCTTGCCCACTTTCTTCTCTACGTGCTGGCGCAAATCCTGCAGGAACTTATAGTCTGAGTCGCCCGTAAGCTGATCCTTCAAGCCCTTGGCAATGGCCTCGCGGAAGCCCTTCTCGTCTTTTATGCCGCTCTCCTTGCCGTAGATGCCTTCCCAAAGGTCGGCGTTCACCTCAGCCTTTACGAAGCGCTGCACCTCAGTAACCTGGAATGAGAAGTTGCCCTTGTGGTTCTGAGCGTCGTCTTTCTCCACCTTGAGCAGTGAAGCAAGCTGTGTCTCGTTGTCCTCATAAGCCTTTGCGGGGTTCCAAGTGATGATGTCGCCCGGCTTAGCGCCCTCGAAGAGCTTCTTCTGGTCTTCATCCTTGAAGTATTGGGGCATGAGCATGGCGCCCTCAACGGTCACACCGCCTTCCAGCGTGTTGCCGTTGTCGTCCAGCTCACGCAAATCGCCCTTCAGCATGTCGCGCTGCTCAGCGTCATACTGGTCGGCCTTGTCGTAGTGGCCTGCGCGGCTTGCGAACATATCCACCTGCTGGTCGATGAGCTTATCGTCTACGGTGATGTCATAATAAGGCACCTTGTCGCGGCCGGTGAGCTTCACGTCGAACTCAGGAGCAACGGCAATCTTGAACTTGAAGGTGTAAGGTGCGGGCTTCTCCAGGTCTACAGGCTCAGCGTCTTCGTCGGCCAGAGGCTGACCGAGCATCTCTATCTTGTTGTCCTGTATGTACTTCTGAAGGCTCTCGCCCAGCAGCTTGTTGATTTCGTCTACCTTCACTGCGGTGCCAAACTGGCGCTTTATCATGCCCATGGGGGCCTGTCCGGGACGGAATCCAGGCACATTGGCGCGCTTGCGATAATCTTTCAATTGCTTGGTGACCTTGTCGTTGTAGTCTGCTTCTTCAACTACAATCGTCATCAGACCATTGATTTTGTCGGGATTCTCAAATGTAATGTTCATTACTGAATTGTTTGTTATAATTGTTTATGTTTAAATTTCAAGCTTAAAACGAGGTGCAAAATTAATCATTATTTGGCTAATTACCTAATATTAAGGAATAAAATTTGTTTTTTTAACCTGCAGAGCCGTGCGCCGCCAACATGCGCGCCAAGTGTGTCCATAGCGAGCCGGGGCGTCAGAGCGGCGCGCCCGGCAAGCGGCGGGCAGGCATCTCGCAGAGCACGGCACAGGGCGCGGCTGTCGGGGTCATGCGCTAAAGAGTCATAAAAGCGGCCGTTCTGCAAGGCAAAAAGGCCATTTCTGCAACACAAAAAGGGCACTTTTGCAACGTGAAAAGGGCACTTTTGCAAAACTCGATGCATGTTGCTGACTTTCAGAATCTTGCAGAGGCACACCAACTGCGGCCAGGCAAGCCTCGGCAGCCCGGCTTGCAGCCTGCCCGAGCAGCCCGGCTGTCGCATCCTTCCGCGGTGACTGAAAAGGGCATTACACCTTATTATTAATGTGGATTTGAGGTACGCAGCTACTGTCAAAAGCCGCTTCGCCAAACGGGCGCAACATGCCCGGCGGGCGGCATAAAGCATAAAAATAAATGTTTAAATGTAAAAAAAGTGTTGATAAATTGCTGATTATCAGAAAAACTTAGTAATTTTGCAGCCCAAATGAATTGCTTGGAAAACTTTCAGATAGACTTGAAGAGCCTGAAAGAGGGCCTTCAAACGCTGGAATACGACCTTGACGACAGCTTCTTCAATGCCATTGAGGGCAGCGAGATGTCGGCAGGGCGCTTGCACGTAACAGTGGATGTGGAGCGCGTAAACGACTCGTTCTTCGCCCTGCACTTCCATGGTCAGGGCACCGTCATGGTGCCGTGCGACATCTGTCTGGAGGATATGGAGCAGCCCGTCAGCATAGACGAGAGGCTCTCAGCCAAGTTTGGAGAAGAAAACTCGGAGGATGACGACCTTGTAACTGTGGCCGAGGACGAAGGAATACTCGATGT
>DLDC01000225.1:7940-8105 GCA_002480935.1 Prevotella sp. UBA7782
GGAAAATGCGACCCTGCCATGATAGAGAAACTGGCGCAACTCTCAGCCACCCGAAGTGGTGAAGGGCATGACGAGCAAAACATAGACCCGCGCTGGTCTTCCTTATTAAAGTTAAAACAATAAATATTTAAAGTAAAGAGACAATGGCACATCCTAAAAGAAGAC
>DLDC01000225.1:8175-8975 GCA_002480935.1 Prevotella sp. UBA7782
GTATGCCCTAACTGTGGCGCTTACTATGTTTACCACACCGTATGCCCTACTTGCGGCTACTATCGTGGCAAGCTGGCTGTTGAAAAAGAGGCTGCAGAATAAGCAATGGAGAAAATCAATGCGATAATCACTGGTGTGGGCGGATACGTGCCTGACTACATCCTCGACAACGATGAGCTGTCGCGTATGGTCGACACCAGCGATGAATGGATAACAACCCGCGTCGGCATTAAGGAACGCCACATCCTCACGGAAGAGGGTTTGGGCACCAGCTACATGGCTCGTAAGGCTGCCAGGCAGCTCTTGCAGAAGACCGGGGTGGATCCTGACACCATTGATGCGCTCATTGTTACCACTACAACTCCCGACTATAAGTTTCCGTCAACGGCGTCCATCGTGCTGGGAAAGCTGGGACTCAAGAATGCGTTTGCCTTCGATCTGGAGGCCGCATGCTGCGGATTCCTCTACACCCTGGACATGGCGGCATCGATGATTCAGAGCGGACGCTACAAAAGAATCATCGTCATAGGTGCCGACAAGATGTCGTCGCTTGTTGATTATACCGACAGGCAGACCTGCGTGCTCTTCGGAGACGGCGCAGGAGCCGTGCTCGTGGAGGCTACAACAGAGCAGGGCGTGGGCGTGCAGAACTCTTATCTGCGCACCGACGGCAAGGGCTTGCCCTTCCTGCACATGAAGGCCGGAGGCTCAGTATGCCCGGCATCACGCTTCACAGTAGACCATCGTCTGCACTATCTCTACCAAGAGGGACGCACAGTGTTCCGCTATGCCGTGACAGA
>DLDC01000225.1:8984-10391 GCA_002480935.1 Prevotella sp. UBA7782
ATCATGAAGCGCAACAACCTCACCAATGATGATGTAGACTGGATTGTGCCCCACGAGGCCAACAAGCGCATCATTGAGGCTGTGGCTAAGAGGGCTGAGGTGTCGCTAGACAAGGTGCTCATCAACATAGAGCACTACGGCAACACCAGCTCGGCTACCATACCTCTGGCACTATGGGACAATGAGCAGAGATTCAAGAAAGGCGATAACGTTATCTTTACCGCCTTTGGAGCGGGGTTCGTTCATGGAGCCTCATTCTACAAATGGGCTTACGACGGCGCATCGGTGGCTGCTAAGAAATAAGCAACCATACGTCAACTCATACGAAACGCATCCTTATCCAAACAATAAGAAGATGCGTTTTTTTGTCTTATCAACACCTAAAACCGTCCTTTTGAAAGGAAAAACAAAATTCAACAACTATGCATAAAGCAGGTTTTGTAAACATTGTAGGAAACCCCAACGTGGGAAAGTCCACCCTCATGAACCAGCTCGTAGGCGAACGCATCAGCATTGCCACCTTCAAGGCACAAACCACTCGCCACCGCATCATGGGCATAGTGAACGAGCCTGACTATCAGATTGTGTTCTCTGACACGCCCGGAGTGCTCAAGCCCAACTATAAGATGCAGGAGATGATGCTCGCTTTCTCGGAGAGCGCGCTGGCTGATGCCGACATTTTATTATATGTAACAGACGTCATCGAGGACCCCGAAAAGAACAAAGACTTCCTCGACAAGGTGGCCAAGATGACCATTCCCGTCATCCTGCTCATCAATAAGATAGACCAAACCGACCAAAAGAAGCTCGGACAACTCGTAGACAGATGGCACAAGCTGCTGCCCAACGCTGAGATACTGCCCATTTCGGCTTCCAATAAGTTCGGCACCGACATGCTCCTCAAGCGCATCAAGGAGCTGTTGCCCGAGTCGCCGGCCTACTTCAGCAAGGATCAGCTCACCGATAAGCCCGCACGTTTCTTCGTATCGGAGATTATCCGGGAGAAGATTCTGCGCTATTACGACAAAGAGGTGCCCTACTCTGTTGAGGTAGAAGTGGAACGCTTCAAGGAGGATGAGCACAAAATACACATCAACGCCACTATCTACGTAGAGCGCGACAGCCAGAAAGGCATCATCATAGGCCACCAGGGAGTGGCCCTGAAGAAGGTGAGCACAGAGTCGAGGCTGGCTCTTGAGAAGTTCTTTGGCAAGAAAGTGTTCCTCGAAACATACGTCAAGGTAGACAAAGACTGGCGCAACTCGCAACGCGAACTCAATCACTTCGGCTATAACCCGGAGTAAGCCCAAGGGGCAACACGCACCCTGAGCAAGCATATATACTGGTCCTGACTGGATGTAGGACCCACTCTCGTCTTAGCAGACGAGGGCCGAAGAATGTTAAACT
>DLDC01000225.1:10413-10810 GCA_002480935.1 Prevotella sp. UBA7782
ATTGTAGGACGCCCCAACGTGGGCAAATCAACTCTTTTCAACCGCCTGACGCAAAGCCGTCACGCCATAGTAAGCGACACTGCAGGCACCACACGCGACCGCCAGTATGGCAAATGCCAATGGAGCGGACGCGAATTCTCCGTGGTTGACACCGGAGGATGGGTGGTGAAGTCTGACGATATATTCGAGGATGCCATCCGCAAGCAGGTAAAGGTGGCCACTGACGAGGCCGACCTGGTGCTCTTTCTCGTCGATAACGAGACGGGAGTAACCGACTGGGACGAGGACGTTGCCAAGATATTGCGCCGGTCCAACGTGCCTATTATCTTGGTAGCCAATAAGGTAGACAACAGCGGAAACGCCTACGAGGCAGCCGAATTCTATAAGCTGGGGCTGG
>DLDC01000140.1 GCA_002480935.1 Prevotella sp. UBA7782
CCGCATGGGATTGCCCGTGAAGCACTTCATTGCGGCCAATAACGCCAACGACATCTTCTACAACTATCTGCAAACGGGTATCTACTCTCCACAACCTAGCAAGCAGACGCTTGCCAACGCGATGGATGTCGGTGATCCAAGTAACTTCGCACGTATTCTCGACCTTTACAACAACGACTGGAAAGCTATCTGCAACGATATCTCGGGCGCCACCTACTGCGATGATGATATCCGGAAGACTATGAAGCAATGCTACGACGAAACAGGGTATGTTCTTGATCCTCATGGTGCCTGTGGCTACCAAGCGCTCTCCGAGCAGTTACAGCCAGGCCAGGTTGGAGTCTTTCTTGAGACTGCTCATCCTGCCAAATTCAAGGAGAAGGTCGACGCGATCGATAATGCCAACATTGCCATCCCTGATCGACTTCAAGCTTTTATGCGCGGTAAGAAACAAAGCGTGGAGATGCCAAACGACTTTGAAGCGTTCAAAAAATACCTGATGCAGATTTGAACTAACAGATCAGAATATTCAGACCTGAATCATACAGGTTTGAATATGACTGACCTCTTTATTAAATAAATAGCTTTTATTATGTTAAGTCAAAAAATGCAAGATGCGCTAAATGCGCAAATTAATGCTGAGTTCTGGTCAGCCTATCTCTATCTGTCCATGTCAGCCTTTGCACATGCGCAGGGATACCCCGGCATGGCTCACTGGTTCGAGGTTCAGTATCAGGAAGAACTGGATCATGTGAAGATCTTCTTCGACTACATTCTGCAGCGTGACGGCCGCGTGATGCTCGACCCCATCCAGGGTGTTCCTACTGAATGGGCTAATCCACTCGAGATCTTCCAGAACACTCTCAAGCATGAGCAGACTGTGACTGGTCTCATCAACAAGCTCTATGCCACATCACTCGAAGACAATGATTACGCTACACAGAGTATGCTTAAATGGTTCATTGATGAGCAGGTTGAGGAAGAGGAAAATGCCAAGAACATCATTGACAGCCTGAAGATGATCGGTGATAATGGCTACGGTATTTATACGCTTGACAAGGATCTTGCCACACGCGTCTATACTCAGGCTGCTCCGCTCGCTGCCAAGAATGCATAAGATACTACGAAATGAAATTTGATTCCCGATGGAAATCAAACAAAAAATTGAAGAATAGAAAGAAAAACAAATTCAAAGACTCTTCAATCAAAATTATCTTATCACGAAGAAGCGGGGTTAAAGGCCCCGCTTCTTTCATATTCTCGTTCTCATGTCCTTCACATTGTCCATACTCGATCGACGCATCCTGCAACTCGCTTTGCCTTCGGTCATCAACAACATCACCATTCCGCTCCTTGGTCTTTGCGACCTTGCTATTGTCGGCCACATTGGGTCAGGCATCTACCTCGCAGCCATGTCTGTAGCCACAACGTTTTTCAACGTCACCTATTGGCTCTTTGGCTTTCTGCGCATGGGGTCAAGTGGCCTTACGGCGCAGGCTCATGGTGCAGGAGACCTCAAAGCAATTTATGCATCGTTGTTACGTGCTCTTGGTGTAGCTATCAGTGTGGCAGCTATCATTCTGTTGCTGCAATATCCGCTTTGGAAATTGGCACTATGGCTTATCTCTCCTTCGGTAGAAGTGGGAACAATTGCTGATGTTTATTTTCGCATCGTCATCTGGGGGGCGCCACCCACTTTGGCATTGATGTGTCTCAATGGATGGTTCATCGGCATGCAGGACACGCGCTCACCGATGTATGTAGCTATCTTTCAGAATGTAGTCAATGTCATTGTCTCTCTTTCCTTAGCTATAGGGTTAGGCATGAAAATGCGGGGTGTGGCCTTGGGAACGCTTGTTGCACAATGGACTGGACTCTTCGCCGCGGTCTACATGCTTCTTCGTCATATGGTTCGCTGGGGGCGCGTACATATCACGTGGAACGAACTTTTGCAGCGCACGGAGCTGGCTCATTTCTTTTCGCTCAACCGCGATATCTTTCTAAGAACTATCTGTCTCGTGGCAGTCAACTTTGGCTTCACCGCCTTCGGTGCCCGTCAAGGCGACACCGTGCTGGCAGCCAACACTTTACTGATGACCTTCTTCACGTTGTTCAGCTATGTTATGGATGGCTTTGCCTTTGCCGGCGAAGCTCTTTCCGGACATGCTTGGGGCGCCAGTGACCGTAAAGGACTACAGGCGGTCACCCGGCGGTTGATACAATGGGGCACAGGATTAGCCTTCACAGCCACACTGCTCTATGCACTTGGAGGCAGGCTATTGGTTGCTGTACTGAGCAGCGATCCAATAGTTGTGACAATGGCCGACCACTTCCTGCCTTGGGCTTGTATGATACCGCTTGCGGGAACATTGGCCTTTATCTTAGACGGTATTTGCATTGGACTGACACTTACACGCCCGATGCTCTTGGCCAGCTTTGTAGCATCTCTACTGTTTTTCGCCGTAGCGTGGCTGGCGTTTTCCTTCACCCTACCCTCTCAAGTTTGGACCAACCATCTGTTGTGGCTGGCTTTCATCCTCTATCTGTTGGTACGTGGTGTGGTCATTTCATTATTACGAAAGTCTATATTATCATAAAAAACGGATCAGATACATAAGTCCGTGGCTGGACACCACGAAGACCTAACCAAATAACTTCAGCGAAATGTATAATTCCCGTGGCACGGACAGGCGCACGGATATTCTCTGTGTTTGGAGAAGAGAGCTCATGAATATGCGTCAAGTTCTGAAAGCAGTTGATGCCGGCGAGGAGGTCAATGCATGGAACTTGATTTTGCAGCCTGACAAACATTCGTTCGCTGCGTAGAAAAAGATCGTTCCTTACGTAGCGAACGATCTTTTTCTAT
>DLDC01000159.1 GCA_002480935.1 Prevotella sp. UBA7782
GTAGTTGCGGATTTGAGGATAAAGAAATAAACGAATAGCAAAAAATGAATTATAGGGATTTCTTACAGAAGGTGATATATCACGTCATCGACCCTCTCATCAAGGGAATGTTGAAGTGTCACATCACGCCTAACGTGGTAACTACGTTGGGATTTATCGGAAACATGGTGGCAGCAGCCTTATTCGTCATGGCAGCTTACGATGCCGCCGACGACTATCCGGATGCCGATTTCTACGCAAACATAGTGTGGGGTGGGGCGGTAATACTCTTTTCCGGCCTCTTTGATATGATGGATGGCCGCCTGGCACGTGTAGGCAACATGACCAGTAAGTTCGGAGCGTTGTGGGATTCCACGCTCGACAGATACAGCGAGCTGATTAGTCTCTTCGGCATCTGCCTCATCTTCATCAACACAGACTGGTTCTGGATGGGCGTAACCACCTTTGCTGCCATGATAGGTTCGGTCATGGTGAGCTACGTCAGAGCTCGTGCAGAGGGCACGGGCATAGAGTGTAAGGTGGGCCTCATGCAGCGCCCTGAGCGCGTTGTGGTTACTGCCGTGACCGCTATACTGGCCGGCGCGTTGCACAATCTGTGGTGGCTGGCCGGAGGAATGATAGTCATTGCCGTGCTGGCCAATATCACTGCCTTCTGGAGAGTGGCCTATTGTTATAAAGTGATGAACGGCAAATGAACACGCTCATCATCATTCTCATTGTGGCTGTCCTCGTGGCTGTCAAGCCCACGAGGCGCTTTGCCCTGTTCATGTTGCCATGGGCGCTCTTTGGCATCTGCTATGACGCCATGCGCCTATATCCCAACTATCGGGTAAACCCCATCGACGTGCGAGGCCTTTACGACCTGGAGAAGTCTCTCTTTGGCATTACCGTAGGCACGCAGTGCGAGCTTGCTGCCTATGCCGAGGCTTGCAAGGGCTCGGCCCAGGCCATCTTGGCTGCCGGGAAGGTCATCCCCAGTGAGTTCTTTGCCCTCCATCATGCGCCGTTCATGGATATTCTGGCCGGCCTTTTCTATCTTTGCTGGGTACCGGTGCCCATGGGCTTCAGCATCTATCTCTTTGCCAAGGGCGGCAAGTGCCGCAAGTATGGCTCACGTTTGGCCTGGGCGTTCCTCACGGTCAACCTGATAGGCTTCGTTATCTATTATGTTCATCCTGCATCGCCCCCATGGTATGCCATGCACTACGGTTTTACGCCCGTGCTGGGCACCCCCGGCAACGTGGGCGGACTGGGGCGTTTCGACGCTCTGTTGGGCCTGCCGGTGTTTCACTCCATCTACGGTCAGAACGCCAATGTGTTTGCCGCCATTCCCAGCCTTCATGCCGCTTACATGCTGGTGGCATTGTTCTATGCCATCAAGAGCGGTAGGTCGCGGCTCACCTGCGCTGTTTTTGCCGTCATCATGTTGGGCATTTGGTTTACGGCCGTCTATGCCGGGCATCATTATTTCATTGATGTGTTGCTGGGCATACTTACCGGTGTGGTGGGCATAACCGTATTTGAGAAGCTGATTATGCGCATTCCGCTCATGACCCGCACCTGCTCGTGACATATCAGGCATAGACAGGCCGATTCTTAAACCATGCTTTTTGCTTTGCGAAATAGGCCTTTTTGCCTTGCAAAACAGGCATTCTTGCAAGGCAAAAAGGCCCTTTTCGTTTTTCAGCCCTGTCCTTGACATACTGCCGGCGTCAGTGTTATGTCATGTCGGCACGCTTTCACTTCCATCGCTTATGCCTTAAAACATTATGAGCAATAAATTCGGCTGTTTCGAAAAAAACATGTACCTTTGTGCGTCAGATAGTTGTGTGCCGCGGCCATACTCATTGGTTGGCCTTCTGGCACGGGATAAGCAAATAAGTTAAAAATTAGATACGCCAACATGGAATTAGCAAGTAAGTATGATCCACAAGCCGTGGAGTCGAGATGGTATCAGTATTGGCTGGACCATAAGTTGTTCAGTTCGAAGCCCGATGGGCGTGAGCCTTACACCATAGTGATACCTCCTCCCAACGTAACGGGTGTGCTCCACATGGGGCACATGCTCAACAACACCATTCAGGATATTCTTGTTCGCCGCGCCCGCATGGAGGGTAAGAACGCATGCTGGGTGCCCGGCACCGACCATGCCAGCATTGCCACAGAGGCAAAGGTGGTGAACAAGCTGGCCGAGCAGGGCATTAAGAAGACCGACCTCACGCGTGAGGAGTTCTTGGAACATGCCTGGAGCTGGACAAGAGAGCATGGAGGCATCATCCTCAAGCAGCTGCGCAAGCTGGGATGCTCGTGCGACTGGGACCGAACGGCCTTCACCATGGACGAGAAACGCTCTAAGGGCGTCATCAAGGTGTTTGTAGATTTATATAAGAAAGGCTACATTTATCGTGGCGTGCGCATGGTGAACTGGGATCCGAAGGCGCAGACGGCCCTCTCTGACGAGGAGGTGATATACAAAGACGAGCACTCTCATCTCTTCCATCTTAAATATTATGTGGTGGAGCAAGACAAGGTTGCGCGCAAGGACGAGGGCAATGTGATACACAAAGACGAGAAAGGCTACTATGCCGTTGTGGCTACCACACGTCCTGAAACCATCATGGGCGACACCGCTATGTGCATCAACCCGGCCGATGTGAAGAATACCTGGCTCAGCGGGCTGCATGTCATCGTGCCTCTGGTGGGCCGCCAGATACCTGTCATAGAGGATAGCTACGTAGACATTCAGTTTGGTACGGGCTG
>DLDC01000144.1:0-4557 GCA_002480935.1 Prevotella sp. UBA7782
CCAGTCTGTTCTCGCTTCGCTCGGCAAACGTTTCTACTTGATAATTTTGATCCCAGCGCAATTATAGGTCATGTTGAAACACGAAATAGGCACTTTCGGCTGTCGAAAGTGCCTATTTCGCCAAGCAAAATGCCGCCTTTTGTGTCGCGGCCACAAGCAAGGGTTATTGAGGAATGGCCACAAACGAAAACTCACTCTCATTCTGCTGCCAGTCGTCAAAGGTCTGCACGGTCACATCGTCCACCTTAACAGAAGCCACTGAAACTTGCAAACGCATCTTCATGGGTTCAATGTGGTCGGCATCAATCAGGTAAGTGTAAGAATTATTGTCAAAATATATACCCACGTGATGGCTCTTGCCACCATACTGCAATGTGAGGAAGAGGGGCTGAGCTTGGAAAGAGAGGCTGCCCTTGTGGTCATCAGACGTGCCTGCACCGCCTATTTGATATTTCATGACAATAGCTTTCGGTTCGACAAGAGCTAATGCATGCGCCAAAGTGGTGTCGCTCACCACATGCCCCAAGAGACTTATGGGAAAGTCGGGAAACACAATATACTGATTGCCATAGTCTCCGATGCTGTACGAATAGTTCACGATGGAGTCTTTCTTTAAGTCTCTTGTATATCCCGTGCCTTCTTTCAACGGCTTCCAATGCGAGGATGTGTCGGCGTAAAAAATCAACAATTTTGACTTTACATCACCACTGATAGACTTGCAAATGGCCCTTTGCACGCTCTCGGTATGTATGTATCCATCAGCATATTTGGCATCCAGACCGCAAGAAGCAAGTGCCAGGAGGATGAAGAATGTTAAAAAAATGTGTTGTTTGCTCATGTCATTAAGTTTTATCTGCCTATATAACGCTGCAGCAAAGCGATTATTGTAGCATGTGATGCACAAACTGCTAATCTGAAGAGAGGGTTACCTTCCGGTCTTCCTCCACGCCCAGCACTCCTTTCACATCCTTGAAGTATTGCATCATTTGCCGCTTGTCAGCATGTTGCGGCAGACAGATGGCTATGCCGCTGAGCATCTTGTAATCGTAGATGAGCTTGCACCTCTTTCGGCGCACGGCCCTGAGCAGCGGCTTTTTGCCCGTCTTGCTGTCGTACCAGATGATGAGCACCCTGTTAGAGGCCGTGTCCTGGCCGTCTTCGTGGTTCATCTTGCTCGCAAACTGTGGCGAAGCACAAAGACTGTCAGCCTCTTCGGTCAGAGACAGATGGCTGTAGGCGATGGGCGCAGAGAGTAGGATGAAAGGCCGAATGGTGTAAGTGAGTTGCTTGCCCTCAGTGCGGCAATAGTGCAAAACCAAGATGCTGTCGGCCTGAAGCAAAAGCCTCACGTCCTTCCATTCATCGGCCTTGCTGCTTAGAGGAAACACCTTGGCGACGACAAGCTCACGACTGAAGTCTATCGGGGTAGGCTCACCGTCCTTGCCCATGAAGGCTGCCGGTCCGAAATAACGGTCGAACTGCTCTTGCGAAGTGATTTTCAGACAAGTATGTGGTATCGTGTCATGCAGATAATAATAGTTTCTCACCTGGTGCGTCTCTATGGTCTGCTGGCCCATGGCAGGCGCAAACCGGGCCATGCCGCACAGCATCAGCAGGCCGGTCAGGATAGTCTTGGTTCTTATCATCATTTTTTTTGTTCATTTCTGTCGCTACAATTCTAAACCCTTCCTGCGTATAAAATCTTGCATAAAAAGCTATGTTTTAACATTTATTCATAGCTGCTGAAAAGCGATAAGCAATAAGTGGTTTTGTTCATTCATGAAATGTTTTGTACCTTTGCAAGCATGATATACCCGCAAAAGTTTGAGCAGAAGATTGGATTTACCGAGATTAAGTCGTTGCTGCGCCAATATTGCCTCTCCGCCATGGGCAAGGAGATGGTTGATGCCATAACGTTCAGCACCGACACCGAAGCCATCAACGACAGTTTTTCGCAAGTCCGGGAGATGCGCAAGATACTCTCTTCCGGTCAGGACTTTCCTTTTCAGGGTTTTGCCGACATACGTCAGAGTGTGGCCCGCGTGCGCTTGGAAGGCACACACATGGAGGAGGATGAGCTGTTTGAGCTGAAACGCTGCCTGCAAGACGTGGCTGGTGTGGTGGCCTTTCTTAGTGAGAGCGCGACAGACGATGATAGTGGCGACATGCCGCGATACACCTATCCCGCCCTGCACGACCTGGCCGACGGCATAGCCACCTTTCCCAAGATAGTGAACCGCATCAATCAGGTGCTGGATAAGTTTGGCCGCATGCGCGACAATGCCTCGCCCGCACTGGCCGAGATAAGGCGTGAGAAGGCACACACCCAGGGCTCTATATCCAACGTGCTCAACTCCATACTGCGGCAGGCACAGACCGACGGCGTGGTGAGCAAAGACATCACGCCCACCATGCGCGACGGCCGACTGGTGATACCCGTGGCGCCCGCGCTGAAACGCAAGATACAGGGCATTGTGCACGACGAGAGCGCATCGGGCCGCACGGTGTTTGTGGAACCCACGCAGGTGGTGGAGGCCAACAACCGTATACGTGAGCTGGAGGCAAAAGAGCGGCGTGAGATAATCAAGATACTCACCGAGATATCCAAGATGGTGCGTCCCTATACCGCGCCCATACTCGACTCGCTGCGCTTCCTGGCCAACATAGATTTTGTCATGGCCAAGGCCAGGTGGTCAGAGCAGATGGGCGGCTTTGAGCCCAACGTGCAGCCGAAGCCTTATATCGACTTCATTCAGGCCCGCCATCCCCTTTTGCAACACTCGCTTGAGCGTGAGCATAACGGCAAGAAGGTTGTTCCGCTCAACATTATGCTCACTCCGCAAAAGCGAATACTCATCATCTCCGGACCCAACGCCGGCGGTAAGTCGGTATGCCTCAAGTCGGTAGGATTGCTGCAGTATATGATACAATGCGGCATATCGCCCACCATGAGCGAGCGGTCGGCCGTAGGAACCTTTCAGAACATCATGATAGACATAGGCGACGAGCAGAGCATAGAGAACGACCTGAGCACCTACTCATCGCATCTGGTGAACATGAAGAACATGATAAAGGGCAGCAATGGCCGCACCTTATTATTAATAGATGAGTTTGGCACCGGAACAGAGCCGCAGATAGGCGGCGCCATAGCCGAGAGCGTGCTCAAGCAGTTTTGCAAAAACAAGGCGTGGGGCGTCATCACTACCCATTATCAGAACCTGAAGCATTATGCCGATGCCCACCCCATGGTGGTTAACGGTGCCATGCTCTACGACCGCAAGGAGATGCGCCCCCTCTTTCAGCTTGCCATAGGTCAGCCCGGCAGCTCGTTTGCCATAGAGATAGCCCGCAAGACCGGACTTCCTGAGGAGGTCATCAAGGATGCCAGCGAGATAGTGGGCTCTGATTACATCCAGAGCGACAAGTACTTGCAGGACATTGTGAGAGACAAGCGCTACTGGGAAAGCAAGCGGCAGAAGATACATCAGGACGAGAAGACCCTCGAAACGGCCATCAGCCACTATCAGGAGGCCTCTGACGCTCTGAAAGAACAGCGCAAGCAAATCATCGGCGAGGCCAAGAGCGAGGCCGAACGGCTGATACAGCAGAGCAATAAGCAGATAGAAAACGTTATCAAGGAGATAAAAGAGCATCAAGCCGATAAGGAGAAGACCAAGGAGGCACGGCAGAAGCTCGAAGACTTCAGGCAGAACATAGCCCAGAAAGAGGCTAAGGCGCTGGACGACAAGATAGTGAAGAAGATGCAGGAAATAGCCACGCGCAAGCAAAGACACGAGAAGCGTATGCTGGAGAAAGCCATGAACAAGGTGAAGCAGGCCCGGACGGTGAAGAAAGACGAGGCCCTCTTTGCCGTGGGCGACACCGTGAAGCTGAAGGGAACGGCCAGCATCGGGCAGATAGAAACCATAGAGGGCAAGAGCGCGTGGGTGATTTTCGGCGGCATGCGCAGCCGGATAGACCTGAAAAAACTGGAGCACGCGCAGCCCGCTGAGGCTCAGGCGGCAGCCAGACCGGCCGAGAGCCGCGTAACACGGGCCACCATTGACGAGCACAAGAGCCTCTTTCACCCCGAGATAGACGTGAGAGGCATGAGAGGCGACGAGGCTTTGGAGAAGGTGAAGGATTTTATAGACAACGCCATACTCGTGGGCGTGCCCACAGTGCGCATACTCCACGGCAAGGGCAACGGCATTCTGAGGCAACTCATAAGGCAGTATCTCTCGTCTATACCTAACGTCACATCCTTCAGAGACGAGCATGTGCAGTTTGGCGGAGCCGGCATCACAGTGGCCGAGATAGGCTGATGGCAAAGCGTAAGGGCTAGGATGCCGAAACCGTAAAAAAGATATAAGAATAAAAAAAAGACCGTGGCAAGTATTATAAATATGATTATTTTAGTAACTTTGCACGCGTATTTCGAAATAACATATTACAAATAAATGTATCTATGAAACAGTTTAGACTGGTGGATAACATACTGGGATGGGTTGTTTTCTTTATAGCAGCCTTTGTATATTGCTCCACCATCGAGCCGAC
>DLDC01000144.1:4606-5941 GCA_002480935.1 Prevotella sp. UBA7782
CATTTTGCCAGCGACCCCTCGCAGGTGGCACGTATGGTGAACACCATGAGCGCTTTGCTGAGCGCCACTTGTATCATGTTCCTGTTCTGGACCATATCGCATCTGGCCCGCAAACTGATAGTTAAAGACGGTCAGGCACCCAGTCTGAGCAAGACAATAGCCATAGAAGGCTCAGCATTGGTAGGCGCGCTGATCTACACTTTCAGCGATACATTCTGGTTCTCTGCCGTAGAGGGTGAGGTGTATGCCTATTCATCGGCCTTCACAGCCGTGGTGTTCTGGCTTATACTGAAGTGGGAAGACCATGCCGACGAGCCCCACAGCGACCGCTGGCTGGTGCTCATCACCTATATGACGGGCCTCTCTATTGGCGTGCACCTGCTCAACTTGCTGTGCATACCCGCCATCGTGCTGGTTTACTATTATAAGAAGGTGCCCAACGCTAACCTCAAAGGCTCGCTGTTGGCACTCGTGCTGTCGTTCGTCATCATAGCGGCAGTGCTCTACGGCGTAGTGCCCGGCATCATCACCGTGGGCGGATGGTTTGAGCTCTTCTTCGTCAACACGCTTCACATGCCGTTCAACACCGGACTGATTATCTATCTTATCCTCTTGGTGGCATCTGTGGCATGGGGCCTCTACGAGACTTACAAGAACCAGAGTGAGACACGTGCCAACATAGCGTTTCTGCTTTCAGTGGCATTGCTGGGCATTCCCTTCTACGGCTACGGCTGGAAGGCTCTGGTGTGCGGCATCGTGGTGCTCGCCATATTGTGGTTCCTGCTCAAGTATAAATTTCATGGCAAGAGCATCTTCACCGCTCGTGTGAAGAATACGGCACTGCTCTGCATGCTCATGCTGATGATAGGCTACTCTACTTATGCCGAAGTGGTGATACGCTCAACGGCCAATCCGCCTATGGACCAGAACTCGCCGGAGGACATCTTCACCCTGGGCAGCTATCTGAGTCGTGACCAGTATGGCACCAGACCGTTGTTCTACGGTCCGGCTTACACCTCTCAGCCCGCCGTGGCCGAGGATGGCAACCATTATAAGATGTCAGAGGGCGCTCCTATCTACGAGCGCAAGGAAAAGGCTTCACCCGATGAGCCCGACCAGTACTACTTGGTTCGCAACAAGAGCGACTATGTTTACGCACAGAACATGTTCTTCCCCAGAATGTACGACCAGGCACATGCGCAGCAGTATGAGCAGTGGATGGGCGGCATAGAGGGCCATGAGGTGGCTGATGCCTACGACCCCAGCAAGACCATCAAGATGCCTACGCAGCTTGAGAACCTGCGCTTCTTCTTCTCTTACCAGTGCAACTTCATG
>DLDC01000144.1:6027-6617 GCA_002480935.1 Prevotella sp. UBA7782
GACCAGAGCAAGTTGCCCGACGAGCTGAAGGCCAACAAAGGCCACAACGTGTTCTATTGCCTGCCTCTGCTGCTGGGCATCTTAGGCCTCTTCTGGCAGGCATGGCGCGGAAAGCGCGGCATACAACAGTTCTGGGTGGTGGCCTTCTTGTTCTTCATGACAGGTCTGGCCATCGTGGTCTACCTCAACCAGACACCATCGCAGCCGCGCGAACGTGACTATGCTTACGCCGGATCGTTCTATGCCTTCGCTATATGGTGCGGTCTGGGCGTGGCAGCCATCATAGACTGGCTCAAGAAACTGCACATCAACGGAGTGCTGGCAGCCTCTGTGGCCAGCCTGGCCTGCATCCTCGTGCCTATACAAATGGCCAGCCAGACCTGGGATGACCATGACCGCAGCAACCGTTACACCTGCCGCGACTTTGGTCAGAACTACCTGATGAGCTTGCAGAAAGAAGGTAACCCCATCATATTCACCAATGGCGATAACGACACCTTCCCGCTTTGGTATAACCAAGAGGTAGAGGGCGTGCGTACGGATGCCAGAGTATGCAACCTGAGCTACCTGCAAACCGACTGGTATATCGA
>DLDC01000144.1:6721-10088 GCA_002480935.1 Prevotella sp. UBA7782
CAACGAGTATGTGCCTATCGTGCCCTCGGCTAAGCAGCAAGTGCTCAATTACTATAAGGAAGATCCGCAGGCAGCACGCGCGCAGTTCGGTGACGACCCGTTTGAGCTGAAAAACATCCTGAAGTATTGGGTTCGCTCTAAGGACAAGAACAACCACGTCATACCTACCGACACGGTTTATGTAACGATAGACAAGAATGCGGTAAGGCGCAGCGGAATGATGCTGCAAGGCGACTCGCTGCCCGACAAGATGGTCATCTCACTGGCCGGAAAGCAGGCTCTCTACAAGGGTGACCTGATGATGCTTGAGATGATAGCCAACTGCAACTGGACGCGTCCGCTGTATGTTGCCGTCACTGTGGGCAAGGAGAACTTCATGAATCTGGGCGACAACTTCGTGCAGGAGGGTCTTGCCAACCGCATCACTCCTTACTCTACCAATCGTCCGGGCATGAAGAACTTTGATGCTGACAAGACTTACGACATCGTCATGAACCGCTTCAAGTGGGGCGGACTGGCAACAAGAGGCATCTATCTCGACGAGAACGTGATGCGCATGTGCTACACTCACCGCCGACTGATGGGCACCCTGGCGCTCGAACTCATTAACGAGGGCAAGAAAGACAAGGCCCTCAAGGTGCTGCAGAAGGCCGAGAAGGTTATACCGGCCTACAATGTGCCGATGAACTATATGAGTGGCGCGCTCGACTTTGCCCAGGCTTATCTCGCATTGGGCTACAAGCAGAAGGCGCTCGACATTCTCAACGGATTGTGGAAAAACTCGCAGCAGTATGCCAACTGGTATCTGAGCCTCTCTGACAGAGGGTTCAACATGTCGCAGCAAGACTGCTTCATGCACTTCCAGATGATGATGAGTGAGATACAACTGGCATCACAGTTCAACAAGAGTTGGGCATCACAACATAATGCCCAGCTGCAAGGCATGATGCAGCAATATCAAATGAAGGGCGGACAGATGCCTCAAACAGCATCGCAGGACGCTCAGTAGCAATCATATCAAGTCTATAGCCGGAAGGTGTGAATCGCTCCGGCTATAGGCTTTTTTGTATACTTTAATAAGATAAGCCAAGATGATTATAGAACAACCGGCCAAGTGGCTCAGATGGATATATCCACGTGCGGCTTGGCGAATGGATAAGAATGAGCACGCTGTTTACCTCACCTTCGACGACGGACCTATACCCGAAGCCACTCCTTTCATTCTCGACACCCTGCGGCATTATGGCGTGAAGGCCACATTCTTCATGGTGGGCGACAATGTAAGGAAGCATCCCGAACTCTTCAGAAGGGTGGTGAGCGAGGGTCATCAGGTGGGCAACCACACCTATCATCATCTGGGCTCCTTCAAGCACTGGGCTTTTACCTATGCCGTAGACGTGCAGAAGGCCAACGAACTTATACACTCGCACTTGTTCAGACCGCCACACGGATGGATGCGGCACACGGAGTATTGGTGGCTCTCACGCACTTTCAAGATTGTGATGTGGGACTTGGTGACGCGCGACTACTCTAAATGGCTCTCGGCCGAGGATGTATTTAATAATGTGAAGCGCTATGCCCGCAACGGTTCTATCATCACCTTTCACGACTCCCTTAAAAGTATAGATAAGCTAAAAACGGCCTTGCCACAGTCTATTGAATGGCTTCAGAAGCAAGGTTACGCCTTTAAGATATTCGAATAATCAGGGCCAGGGCTCTCAGCACGGGCTCTCCGTGCGTGCCGGTAGATGGTTGTTGCCTAGCGGGTTACGTATTTATTCGGCCGGTTATATTCGCGCTTCATGGCCGTTCTCACGCTTTTTCGCCATCGTTCTGCCTCTCATCCATGTACATGGGTGGTGGTTAGGCTTCCGGCTCTTGATGCTTGTAACTAACAAAGATTATTAAAAAGTCTGCCAAAATTGCAGATATATGAAGAAAAATATGTAATTTTGTCAGCAGTATGAATACGTCAGAACTTCAACGCGTTAAGCAACGTTACAACATAGTGGGCAACTCCGACGGGCTGAACCATGCCTTGGACGTGGCCTTGCAGGTGGCTCCTACAGACCTGAGCGTGCTCATTGTGGGCGAGAGCGGTGTGGGTAAGGAAATCATTCCCCGCGTCATACACGACAACTCACCCCGCCGCCGCGAGAAATATTTTGCCATCAACTGCGGTTCTATCCCCGAAGGCACCATAGACAGTGAGCTCTTCGGCCATGAAAAGGGTGCCTACACGGGCGCCATAGGCGAGAGCGAGGGCTATTTTGGCGTTGCCAACAAGGGAACTATCTTCCTTGACGAGGTGGGCGAGCTGCCCATGGCCACACAGGCCAGGCTGTTGCGCGTGCTGGAGACGGGAGAGTATATCCGTGTGGGCGGGCAAGAGATAAGAAAAACCGACGTGCGCATCGTTGCCGCCACCAATGTGAACATGCGTAAGGCTATATCTGAGGGCCGCTTTCGCGAGGATCTGTATTACAGGCTCAACACCATTCCCATTCAGATGCCGCCACTCAGATCAAGAGGCGAGGATATTATTCTGCTCTTCAGGCTCTTTGCCATGCAGATGGCAGAGAAGTATAGGCTGCCTAAGATAACCCTGGCTGACGACGCCCGCAAGGTGATGCTCAGCTATAAATGGCCGGGCAACGTGCGCCAGCTGAAGAATATCACCGAGCAAATGTCGGTGCTGAGCCAGAAAAGGGTGATAGATGCCGAGGAACTGAAAAAATATATCACTCTCGATCCGGAGAGTACGCAACTGGCTACCATCTCGCAGCCGGGGCAGCAACATTCTTATGAGAGCGAAAGAGAGATATTATATAAGATTCTATACGAGCTAAGAGGCAACGTGGCCGACCTGCGCAGGGAAGTAAACGGACTGCGCAAGCAGATGGATGATGCCAGACAGCTGGGCGATGCCGCGTTCAGCCATAACTACATCGACGCTCAGCAGAGCAAGGTGCCAGCCCTCAGGCAAGACAGAGGGGTGGAGCCCTACGAGCAGCAGCCCCGCGCCGAGGAGGCCGTGNNCGAGGAAATAAAGACCGAACCGGCTTCGCTTAACCTCAACGACCTGGGTCGCCAGATGGTGGAGAAGGCTTTGGAGCGCAACGGAGGCAACAGAAAGAAGGCGGCTCAGGAATTGGGCATCTCCGACAGAACCCTCTACCGCCGTATCAAGCAATATGGGTTGGATAAGAAATAGGCAAGGCTCAGCAACTCGTTTACCTATTTAAAGATAATATATGACTAGGACACATCAAGGCAAAAAAATATTTTTGACGGTCGCGCTCATTGTCGCGGTACTCGTCACGCTGGGCTGCGGAACGTGTAAGGGAATCCATAACCAATTTTATCG
>DLDC01000039.1:0-5916 GCA_002480935.1 Prevotella sp. UBA7782
TTTTTATCTTTTGAAAAACTATCATGGCGTAGGTCTTCAACTGATGAACGATCAGATAGGTCTTTTCACCCATCAGCGCCTGGCAGCCCAATATGCCTTCAAGCGAAGACTTTTTGGTGGAATGTTGAGTGCAGGTATACAGGCAGGTTTTATCTCTGAAAGTTTCGATGGAAGCAAGGTGGATGTAGAGGAAGGTAATGACCCTGCTTTACCGAAGACGAAGGTCAATGGAAACTCTGTTGATATTGGTGCAGGTGTTTACTATATGCATGGCACTTGGTACGTAGGCGTTTCTGCCCAGCACCTCACTTCTCCCAAGATAGAGTTAGGTGAAACCAATGAAATAGACATCTCTCCTGTATATTATTTGACAGGAGGATACAATATTAAGTTGAGAAATCCGTTTTTATCAGTGAAGCCTTCTGCTCTTGTAAAGTATGACGGAGTAGCTTGGCGAGGAGATGTTAGTTGTCGTCTGGTGTATACTCATGAGAAGAAGATGCTCTATGGAGGCATTTCTTATAGTCCCACCAATTCTGTGACCGGCCTCATAGGTGGCCGTTTTCATGGCGTTGTGTTAGGTTATAGCTATGAGTTCTATACTTCAGCCATCTCACCAGGTAATGGTAGCCACGAACTCTTTGTAGGTTATCAGACCGATATCAATCTTGTTAAAAAAGGAAGAAACAAGCACAAAAGCGTAAGAATATTATAAGCAAACATGAATATGAAGAAATGTATATTATCCCTCTGTTCGGCAGTAGCTCTCTTGGCATTAACTGGATGCTTTGGAGCCAAGTCAGCCTCGGTCTCCGGTAGAGGCGGTGAGGTAGTGGGCGTCGGTGGAAGGAATTTTGCAGAACCAGCACCTTATGGAATGGTAAAAATCAATCGAGGTTTCCTGAAGATGGGATTAGAAACAGAAGATTCGCTGTGGGGAGAGAAGACACCTCGCAAGGAAGTTTCTGTAGATGGTTTCTGGATGGATGATACCGAAATCACAAATTCAGAGTACAAGCAGTTTGTATCCTATGTGAGGGATTCTATTCTTCGTACCCGTTTGGCAGATCCCGCCTATGGTGGCGATGAAACCTATATGATTACGGAAGATAAGAACGGTGACCCCGTCACTCCACACCTCAACTGGCGCAAGCCTCTGCCCCGTAAGCCTAACGAGGACGAGCAAAGAGCCTTTGAGAGCCTCTACGTAACCAATCCGGTGACAGGCGAAAAAATGCTGGATGCCAAGCAACTGAACTATAAGTATGAGGTTTACGACTATACTACAGCGGCTTTGCGACGCAACAGGCTGAATCCTGCTGAGCGCAACCTGAACACCGATGTGCCCGTAAATCCCAACGAGGTGGTGATGATAAGCAAGGACACGGCTTATGTTGACGATGACGGAAACATACATCGTGAAACCATCAACCGACCGTTGTCTGGGCCTTGGGACTTCTTGAATACCTACATAGTGAATGTATATCCCGACACTACATGTTGGGTAAACGACTTCAGAAATTCGGATAACGAGGTCTATCTGCGCAATTATTTCAGCAATCCCACCTATAACGATTATCCCGTTGTGGGCGTAACGTGGGAGCAGGCCAATGCCTTCTGCGCATGGCGCACCGACTATTTGCTCAAGGGCATGGGCGGTGAGGCACGCTATATACAGCGCTACCGGCTGCCCACCGAGGCTGAATGGGAGTATGCGGCACGTGGTAAGGATCAGAACGAGTTCCCTTGGAACAACCAAGATGTAAAGAATGGCAACGGCTGTTTCTATGCCAACTTCAAGCCGGATAGAGGTAATTATACCAAAGACGGCAACCTTATAACCAGTAAGGTGGGCATCTACTCGGCTAATTCTAACGGGCTTTACGACATGGCCGGCAACGTGGCCGAGTGGACAAGCACCGTTTATACCGAGGCAGGTGTTGATGCCATGAACGATCTGAACCCTGAATTGTCTTACAACGCGGCAAAGGAAGACCCTTACAGGCTGA
This sequence comes from Prevotella sp. UBA7782, assembly GCA_002480935.1. The sequence continues at coordinate 2,010 of DLDC01000039.1, forward strand.
AGAAGAAGAGCGTGAGAGGCGGCTCGTGGAAAGACCCTGAGTCGTATATCCGCTCGGCATGGCGCACATGGGAGTATGAAAATCAGCCACGCTCATACATCGGCTTCCGCTGTGTCAGGTCATTGGCCAGCTCATCCAGCGAGGCAGCTAAAATGAATAAGAAAAAAAGTAAGCGAAGATAAATATGTCATATCACAGCAAATTCAATATCATCTATCGTCTGCAAAAGTGGATGGATAGCGTGCCAGGACAGACATTCCTGAATTATGGTTACAGTTGGGGCGCCTCAGTCGTCATCTTGGGTGCGCTTTTCAAGCTCACACACTTGCCCGGTGCCAACACCATGCTGTTTGTTGGTATGGGCACAGAGGTGGTGGTTTTCTTCCTTTCAGCATTCGACCGGCCCTTTGATAAGACCGACGATGGAAAGGATATTCCTACACATGTAACTGAAGAATATCTGGAAACAGGTAAGGTTACCTACAGTAAGGGCGGCGCGCAAAGCACGGCTGAAGAGCAACCCGTGCAGCAGACATCTGGTGAATCGCACGCCAGTGGCAACACTATTATAATAGGTGGCGGCATGGCGCCATCGGCTTCGCCGGTTGGTCAGGCTGCTGAGGAGAGTGCTGCAAGCCCGGCTGAGGGCGGAGCGGCCAGTGTGCCGTCGGCTGCCGAAGTGGCCGAGGCTATGCGCAACCAGGGCGCGTGGATAGCCCAGCAGCAACAGCAGACTCCCGAAATGCAGGATGCACAGAGCAAATACGTTGAAGAGCTCAACAAACTGGTAGAGACTTTGGGTAAGGTGAACGAACAGAGCACCCGTCTGACACGTGACAGCGAGGAGATGGAAAACCTGAACAGAACCCTCACGGGCATCTCTAAGATATACGAGATGCAGCTCAAGGGCGCCAGCCAGCAGGTAGGTACGATAGACCAAATCAACGAGCAGACGCGCAAGATGGCTCAACAGATAGAACAGCTCAATAAGATATATGCCCGAATGATAGAGGCCATGACGGTGAATATGCGTGTTGCCGCACCAGGCGCGGCAACTTCTGCGCCTCATAATCCAGAGCTTTAATCTATAGAATTCTCTATGGCAATAAAGAAAAGAAAAGTTTCTCCACGTCAGAAGATGATCAATCTGATGTACGTTCTTCTGATGGCGATGCTTGCTTTGAACATCACTCCAGAGGTGCTCAACGGCTTCTCTATTGTGGAGGAAAGCCTGAACCGCACCACAAAAAATGCTTCTACGGTCAACAATGCCCTCTATGGTGACTTGTCAGATCAGATGAAGGACAATCCCGAAAAGGTGCGCGAGTGGTTTGAAAAGGCCACTGCCGTGAAGGATATGAGCGATTCGCTATACAATTTTGCACAAGAACTGAAGGTGGCCATCGTACGTAAGGCTGACGGTCCTGATGGTGACCCTCTTCATATAGACAATAAGGACAACCTTGAAGCGGCCGGAGAGGTTATGCTAGCGCCTATTTCGGGAAAAGGAAAGAAGTTGTATAACGCTATCAACTCTTATAGAGAGCGCATCCTTGCCATGGTGGCCGACCCGTTGCAAAGGCGCATCATAGCCAGCAACCTGTCTACGGCAGTGCCTAAGACCAGTGCGACGATGGGCAAGAATTGGCAGGAATATATGTTCGAGAATATGCCTGTGGCTGCCGCCGTTACCCTTCTCTCTAAGTTGCAGAACGACGTTCGCTATGCAGAAGGTGAGGTATTGCACACCCTTGTGGCCAACGTGGGCCTGAAAGATGTTCGTGTCAACAAGTTGCAAGCCTTTGTAGTGCCTAGCGCAACACGCCTTTATCCGGGCGATAAGCTTACCGCCAAGATGGTGATGGCTGCCGTTGACACCACACAGAGGCCGGAAGTATATGTGAACGGACGTAAAATATCAGGCGATACCTACTCGTTCAACGTTGGAGGGGTGGGCGAGCACCAGTTCTCCGGCTATATTCTGATGCGCAACACGCGTGGTGAGGTGCTGCGGCGCAACTTCATTCAGAAGTATTCTGTCATTGCTCCGCCCCTCGCTCCTAATGGAGCTACGCTCTCGGCAGACCTGATGAACGTGCTCTATGCAGGTTATAACAACCCATTGAGCGTCAGTGTGAGCAACACTCCGCAGAGCAGCGTGAGCGTAAGCATGTCGGGCGGCGTCTTGAGATCGTCCGGTCCGGGCCATTACATTGCCATACCCTCGGCCGTAGGCCATGATGTAACGTTCAATGTCTCGGCTAAAGGCAGGCCGGTAGGGTCGTTTACATTCCATGTTCGCAAGCTTCCCGACCCCACACCTTATATACTTGTGGGCAACGATCGCTTCAAGAGCGGTGCACTGGCTAAGGCTTCCATCATGGGAGCTCCGGGCATTAATGCGGCGATAGACGATGGCTTGCTCGACATTCCTTTCAAGGTGCTGAGCTTTGAGACGGTGTTTTACGACAATATGGGCAACGCTGTGCCCCTCGCTTCGTCCGGTTCTTCGTTTACAGAGCGCCAGCGCGAGCAGTTCAGACACCTCTCACGCAATCGCCGTTTCTATATCACCCGCGTCAGAGCAGTTGGTCCTGACGGCATCACACGCACCCTTCCGGGAGCTATGGAGGTGATAGTGAGGTAGTAATGAGATACATAACATGTTTGAAAAGACAAAGTTTATATAGAATGAAAAGATTATATATCATAGCTTTATTGGCATCGATAGCCATGGGAGTGTATGCTCAGCCGGCGCGAAGGCGTATGCAACAGCAGCAAAACACCCAGCAGTCTAATGCCCAGAACATCACCACACGGTCGCGCATATCCTTTCCCACTGCGCAGGAGATGCCTGAAGACGTTGTGTGGAGACGTGATATATACCGTGAGTTGAACCTTACTGATGATGCGAATGCCGGTCTTTATTACCCGGTTGAGCCTGTTGGCAGTCAGGTAAACTTGTTTACGTATATCTTTAAGCTCATGATGAGAGGTTATATCCGTGTTTATGAATACCGTTTGGATGGCAATGAGCTCTTCACAGACTCTGCCCGGGTGAAGCCACTCGACTTTCTTAACAACTATCATATCTACTATGAGCGCAAGGGAAACAGCATTCAGCTGGATAATAGTGATATTCCGTCTAAGGAAGTGAAGGGCTATTATCTCAAGGAGAGTGCCTATTATGATCAGGGAACCTCCACTTTCCATCGCAAGGTTATAGCCTTATGTCCCATCATGTATCGTGACGACGACTTCGGCGACGGCTCTTCCAAGTATCCGCTCTTTTGGGTTAAGTATGATGACTTGGCACCTTTCCTTGCTAAGCAGACCATTATGACGAGTAATTTGAATAATGCTGCCACGATGAGTCTTGATGATTACTTCACCATGAACATGTATAAGGGCAAGATATATAAGACCACCAACATGCTGGGTCGCACACTTTCGCAATATTGTCCCACTGATTCGGCTATGACAGCTGAGCAGAAGCGAATAGAGAAAGAGCTCACCGACTTTGAGAAGAATATCTTCGGCGATCAGGCCAAGCGCGATTCTCTCGACAGTATTCAGGCCGCCAAGGAGGCTAATGACAAGGGAACGAAGAAGGTACGCCGCTCCCGTCGCAGTGGTACTACCACCTCTCGTGTCAAAACCTCGCGCCGCTCTTCATCGTCAAGCGGCGGTGGCTCGTCGTCTGCACGTATCTCTGTAAGGAGAGAACGTCACTAATTCAGATTATTTCATGCTGCCTGAGGAATGCTCTTCAGGCAGTTGTGTATCATTTTTAATATAGTAAACAGTTATGAAAAAATTCTTCTCTTTACTCGTAGTTGCAGTTAGTTTATTGGCAGCAACACCAGCTTCGGCACAAGTTAGCTTTGGTGTGAAAGGCGGATTGAAT
>DLDC01000039.1:5922-23658 GCA_002480935.1 Prevotella sp. UBA7782
AGGATGTGTTCGACGCTTCTAACCAAGCAGGTTGGTTTATCGGTCCTACTATCAAGGTGGCATTGCCTCTCACGGGGCTCAGCGTAGATGGTGCGGCACTCTATGACTATCGTTCTGCGAAGGTTACTGCAGGCACCGGCTCTGAGGAAGAAACCATCAAGCAGCAGCAAATTGCCATTCCTGTCAACCTCCGCTACGGCATTGGGCTGGGCAGCGTGGCCAGTGTCTTTGCCTTTGCAGGTCCGCAATGGGGCATCAATGTGGGCGATAAAGACTTCAACTGGACTTCAGGCAGCAGCTATTCACTGAAGAAAAGCAACTTCAGTGTGAACGTCGGACTCGGCGCTACCCTTGCAAAGCACCTTCAAGTAACGGCCAACTATAACATCGCATGCGGCAAGACAGCCGATGTAAACCTCACAAAGGTGGCCGAACAAGTGTCTAAGTCTAAGAGCCGCAACAGTTCTTGGCAGATTGGTCTGGCTTATTTCTTCTAAGTTTAAGCCATAACATACCACCTATTATAGGCTCCACCAGGCATCTACAAGTGAGATGTCGGGCGGAGTTTTTCTGTTTCTTGCTCTCTGCCTGGCACGTAAATTGCTGTTAGGTTGGTGTATATAACATCATTGCATAAATACAATCGTGCGTTATGAATAAGAAACAACCCCCCAAGAATCCCCAGTGGTTCAATCTCAACGGTATCTTTTTGGGTTTGCTCATGTTGCTGCTCATCAACAGCTTGCTCTATCCTAACTTTGCCAAACCCGTAGTAAAAGACAGTGATTACGGCACCTTCGTTTCTGAAATCAATCAAGGTAAGGTGTCGAAAGTAAACTTCAAGGACGGCTATATCTATTATGCCATACCTCAAAAAGACGGTAAGGAAGTAACGTATAAGACCACCGAAGTAGACGATCCGGCCCTTGTCGGTCGTCTGCTCAAGGCCAAGAGTTCGTCAAAGTCGGGTAGGATAGTCATCTCGAAGGAACTCCCTGAGAAGAATTCTCCTATCGTCGACTTCTTCATTTGGTGGATTTTGCCCGGTCTGATATTTTATTGGATATGGCGAGTGGGTGTTCAGAAGATGATGAAAGGCTCTGCCGGCGGATTTTTACAGTTGGGTAAGTCGGGCGCAAAAGTATATGCAGAGAGCGACGTCAAGACTCGCTTTGCCGATGTGGCAGGTCAGGACGAGGCCAAAGCAACGCTCAAAGAGCTGGTAGACTTCCTTCATAACCCTCAAAAATACACTGCTCTCGGAGCCCGTCTGCCTAAGGGAGCCTTGCTCGTAGGCCCTCCCGGAACCGGCAAAACCCTTATAGCGCGAGCCGTGGCAGGCGAAGCTCACGTGCCCTTCTTCTCTATTTCGGGCTCTGAATTTGTGCAGATGTTCGTGGGTATGGGTGCGGCCAAGGTGCGCGACCTGTTTCGTCAGGCGGCGCAAAAGGCACCTTGCATCATCTTTATCGATGAGATTGATGCCATAGGACAGAGCCGCGACCGCGCAATAGGCAACGACGAGCGCGAGCAAACCCTCAATCAGCTGCTCACAGAGATGGATGGTTTTGATGCTACAAAGGGTGTTGTTATCCTCGCGGCGACCAACCGACCGGAGAGTTTGGACAAGGCGTTGCTTCGTCCGGGCCGTTTCGATAGGCGCATCATCATGGAGCTACCCGACCTTGAGGGCCGTAAAGCCATTTTCAGAGTGCATCTCAAGGAGGTGAAGCACGGCGATATAGACCTTGATGTGGTGGGTCGGGCCACCGCAGGGTCATCAGGTGCCGACATAGCCAATATCGTTAACGAGGCGGCTTTGCGTGCCGTGCGCCTTGGCAAGGCCGAGGTGGAGACCGAGGATATAGAAGAGAGCGTTGAGACCGTCATTGCCGGAGAGCAGAAAAAGGGTGCTGTCATCTCGCAAGAAGAGAAGCGTATCATCTCTTATCATGAGATAGGACACGCCATGGTGGCTGCTATTCAAAGCCATTCAGCTCCCATTCAGAAGATAACCATCGTGCCTCGTACAAGCGGAGCCTTGGGTTATACCATGCAGGTGGATGCCGGTGAGCGTCATTTGATGAGCAAAGAAGAGATGCTCAACCGCATTGCCACCCTCACAGGTGGGCGTGCCGCCGAGGAGGTGATGTGCCATACGTGCACCACAGGAGCCTCAAACGATATAGAAAAGGCCACCCAACTGGCTCGTGCCATGATAACAACATACGGCATGAGCGACCGTTTCGGCATGGTTCAGCTAGAGGAACAGCGCAACAAATACCTGGATGGGCGCAGCACTCTGACCTGTTCTGGCGAGACAGCTAAGGCCATCGACGATGAGGTATGCGCCATTGTCAAGCAAGCACACGCCAAGGCAGTAAGCATTATCACGGCTCATCAGAATGAGATGAATGCCGCCGCAGACATTCTTCTGAAGAAAGAAACCATCACGGGCGATGAGTTTATGAAGGTCATCTCCAAGGCTTCTAACTGACAAAGTGACGCATCCTTTTTTTTGAGTAAAGGCTTTTGATGCCTGACTATCTTAATGTTGAAACGCAAAACAAGCAGAATGTCCTATAAAGGAGCATTCTGCTTGTTCTTTATGTCATGGAGACTGACACCTGTCAGTCCTATGCCTGATATTGAACAGAACTATTTCACAAGTACTTTCTTGCCGTTTATGACATACACGCCTTTGGCAAGTCCATTAAGGTTTGTGGCATTATCTTTAATCAGCGTGCCGTTGAGGCTGTACACTTTAAAGGTTGAGCCATTGGCAGCAATTGATTCTATGCCCGTGGTGCCCACCGTTACGGTAACTGAAAGCGGCGCAGACTCGTTTCCGTTCACATAAAGCACGGTTACTTGATAGGTGTATGTGCCAGGCTGTACCGTAGTGTCGGTAAACGATGTGGCATCGTTACTTGTGCCTATCAGTTCGCCATCGCGGTATATGCGGTAACATTTCACGTAGCCAGTACCTCTTTCATAGGTTATATCGTCTATGGTCAGCCAGTTGCAAGTGCCCGGCGCGTTCTTGCTTTCTATGGCAAAATAGCGAGCGCCTTCGGGTATGCTGGCACTCACCAGTTGCCAGTCAGCTCCTGAGATGATAGTAGTGTCGCCAATGATAGTGAAGCTTTCGATGTTTGTGTCGGTGGTTGAGTAGAGCACGTTTACACGTTCATTATACGTATTTGCCTGTGCGTCATGCTTCATGGCGTAGAAACTTATGGTCTGAGCATTGCCAGACAAGTCGGGACTGATGAGCCAATGGTCGGTGGCAGCGTGTGCTGTTCCGTCGGTGGTGATGCCATATACGGACGACAGATAGCTATAGCCGGAGTGTCCGGGATAGTAGGCGCCGGCATGATAGTCAGGTTCGAAGTTTGTCACCATAAACGCATAGTTCTCGTGTTCGTGTGGCATTTGGATGTCATCAAACAGCGATCCTGCTATGGCATTGTCATTGGCAATGGTTATCCAGTCGCCTATGCCGGTTGTCAACCAAGGCGCGTAGCTCTCAAAACTTTCAGTTACGCTTTCGTTGTGGGTGGCGGGAGCCATCCAGGTAAGGTTCACATGGCCGTCGTTCTCCTTGCCTTCGAGGTTCGAAATGGTCATTCCGTCATAGTCATACAGTCCGAACTTGCCACTTGTATTGTTGTTGTTCGTATCCTCATCGCCCGAAAGCGTCACGTCAGCATTCACTGTGATGCTGTCAGCGCCCTCTACCGCGCTTGGCTTATAGTTAACAATAAAGTCTCTGTAAGCAAAAGCTGCGAGTTTTTCTGTTACGTTTTGAGTCAGCACAGTCTTGTTTCCAACATTCACATTCAGCTGATAGGCAGTGGCATCGTCTGAGCCCATGTTGCTCACGCGCACCTTTAGCTGCGCTTCTTTGCCTCTTTGTACGCTCTGAGGAAGTGACAGGCTCACGCTGAGATCCTTGTTTGCTGCATCGGCAATGTTTACATTATCTATATATAGAGTCTGAATGTCGGCTGGAGATCCTTGGCATTCCATCTGTATTTGCAGCATAACGTGGTCTAGCAAGCCGAGATAAGAAGGCAGGTTGACCACAGCCTTCTGCCAAGAAGAGGCATTTGCCAAAGAAAATTTCTGCAAGTTGAGCACCGAACCATCCTGCATGATGGCGCCAACGTTCATCACACACTTGTCGGCGCCGTCTGTACGATAGTCGAAAGCCATCTTCAGCCTGTTTGAGTTTTTCAGTTTTATCTTTCCGGTCTTAAGATTCAACTTGTCGTTATAACCATAGATGGAGAACTTCAAGGATGCGTTGTCACCGTCAGAAGAACTTTGGTCAAAGGCTATTGTGGAAAATCCGTATTCATATCCGTTGCCTTCTCCGTCCATCCACCAGAAGTGTTGGAAACCGGCGATGCCTTTGTTGGTAAACGATTCCCGGTAGGGCAGGGCGTAAGGAGCACCGGCTATGATGGCGTTAGAGTAGGTGAAGTCGCTTGCTCCGGCCTGATTGGCCGCCCTTATGGCATATTGCAGTATGTGCTGGTCGCCTTCGTTTGTAGGCGTATTCATCGTATATGTAGTGTCGCCGTTCACGGTTACAATCTCCTGAGTAGGCTGGTTGTTGCTGTCGAAGCCGTATATCTCATAGTTAAGCCTTTCTGGATTGAACCTGCCTTCCTTAGCCGGCGTTGTCACTTTGTTCCATTTCGTTGCGATACTTGTGGTGTTGTCCGTTATGGTAAAGGATGCCGGGCGCGAGGGAGGCACCACACCAATGTATTCAGTGGCTGTTACGGCATTGCTTCCCAATCCTCCCGCATAGGCTGTTAGGCTGTAGGTGTTGTCACCGTTCTGTGTAACGTCATTGTCATCATACGTTCTCTTGCTGTTGGGAGCAACGTCCGTGAGAGTGGCTATGCGTGTGCCGTTGCGGCTGATTACAACGCTGTCTAGCGTGTTGAGCGCTGTTCCGTCCACTTTGGTAGATGGTGTGGTGAACTGAATCTTTGCTGCCAGTTCGCCCGTAGCGTCGGGCGTAACAGTGAGATTGCTGATGGGTGAGGGTGCATTGTCAGCTGCTCCTACCGTAACACTCACGTCGTAGAGGAAAAGACGGTTGGCATTGGCAGGTGATACGGCATGAAAACCAATGTAGTAATCACCATTCTTAGTCGGTGTAAATGTATATACCATCTGTCGGTTCTCACTTCCTAGCTGTGTGTTGGGCATGATTTCTGTACCCTCAGATAGGTTGCTGGCCGAAGCGTTCATAGCCGCTTTCACCTCAAGGTTCTCCTTGTAATAGTCGCTATTGGCCTTCGCGTGAAACGAAACCCTGTAGTGCACGCCCGCTTGAAGCGTGATGGCCGGTGTCACAAGCCAGTCGTCGGCATCGTTTAGTGAGTTGTAGACATAGCAAGCACTCGACTGGCCGCTGCCGTCTGTGTAGAATGTCCATGTAGACTGATCGTTGTTGTTGTCTATTACCTTGAAAAGTTTGAAGTTGGCTTCTGTGTTCAGCTTGATGCTCCAGTCGGGTTTTATGGCTTGGGCCCATGTGTTAGCCGATGCGCATACTAAAAATGTGAGCATGAACAGGGCTGTAAGCATGTCTTTTCTTAAGCCTTCATACTTTCTTCCTGACAGGGCTTTGTACATGGTTAGGCTGTTTCTGCCTTGCAGAAACTGTCTAATGGATGTTGAAACAGTAATGTGTGTCATGTGTAAAAAACTGGTTTGAGCAGCTTTGTTAGTAATACGGGTTTGTAAGAAATGTCACTTCAGGTTCACTTTTGTGCTTATTTCTTGATAGTTGTTTCTTTATGATGCGCTGCAAAATACATCATTTTTCAACTAATTGCTGCAAAGATAAGTAAAAAAAAGTGAAAATGCAAGGGCTAAAAACTTTTATTTTTTATTATTTTTGATAATGTCTTAATCCTCAGCTGAATATGTTTTTCGCGGCTTCGTCTGGTATGTTGTTTTCCAACTAGAAGGCTTAAAAGACGGAATTTTTATTATACCGTCTTTTGCCTTCTTACTTTCTGTGTCGGGAAAGCGGCTCTTAGCTTTCATAATCGTCCAGCAACCGGCTCATCCCCATGTAGCCCAGCCTCACCAATCGCTCTGATTTGTCATAGTCGAAGCCGCCATACCGTTTCAGCGGCATGTTTAATAAGATGTCCGGCGGTGTCAGTCTGATGCTCAGTTCTGTGTTCTGATGTATCATGATACTGGCTGTTCGGTTGAGCAGGGTATAGTAGTTGAACTCCGGATGCAGGCTGTTGGGCAGAATCTTATCAATGATTTGCAGGGGCAGCGAGCTGTTCACGCGCCTCCTTTCGGCCATCTTTTTCAGCATGGCCTCCTGCTTATAGTCATGTCCGGCCACGTTCACGGCCACGAGCAAGTCACCTTTTTTTCGCTTTACACGGTTCAGTGGCAGAGGGTTGGTGGTGCCTCCGTCAATGAGGACGCGCCCTCCAGCCTTCACGGGAGAGAAGAATCCGGGCAGCGATATGCTGGCCCTGATGGCTCTATAGAGGCTTCCATGCTCAAACACCACCTCGTGTCCGCTCTCCCAGTCGGTTGCTACGGCAGCGTAGGGAATGCGCAGTTGTTCGATGTCAGTGTCCGGAACAATCTTCTTCATGACCTCTATGATGCGCTTGCCCTTTACCAGATGGTCGAAGTTAGGCGAGAAATCGGTCAGCTCTCTAATCTTTTTCTTGTCTATAGTCTTCATCCATTCCCTGTAATCTTCCAGCTTTCCGGCAGCATACATGCCAGCTATGAGAGCTCCCATGGATGTACCCGCAATAGAGTGTATGTGGTATCCGCGATCCTCAAGAGCCTCAATGGCCCCTATGTGCACCAGTCCTCTTGCCCCTCCGCATGAGAGCACAAGAGCCACTTCCTTCTTGTTGCCGTGTATCTTGCTTATCACCGTGTCCTTGATTTCGGTGAAGAGCTGCTGTAACATAGAGTTTGCCATTGTCCGTTCCTCCGTTTCTGCTTTCTGGTTTATATATTATATAAGGTGTAAGCCAGCTCGTGGCGAGATGCTTACATGTCAAATGTCTTCAGCACCACATCTTTCAGTCTGATGCCGCAGTTGCTTCCTATGTCCGTAGCCTTGTCTGTGTAGAAGATGTTGGCCCGTTCCACGTCTATGTCGTGTATCATTCCGTCGCCGCCCTTGGCATATATGCCCGTCTTACAGCCCCGGCACACGATGTCAGAGATATGAATATCCTGGAAGTTAGGCGAGAATTTTGTCTGCCCCTCAGCGCCATCCTTCAGCTTGTTGTTTTCGTATGTGGTCTCAAAGAAGATGGCCGCGTTGGCTATATCCGTCATATATATATGGCTGATGTATATGTCTTCTGTTTTTCCGCCACGGTCTATGTTGCTCTTGAAGCGCAGACCTATGTCGGTCATGCAGAACCTGTTGTCGCGCACCACGATGTTCTTCATGCCGCCCGACACGTCAGAACCGATGACGAAACCGCCGTGCGCATGAAACACGGTGTTGCCTTGTATCAGTATGTCCTCGCAAGGTCCGTCTTTCAAACCTTTCTCTCCGCTGCCGCTTTTCATGCAGATGCCGTCGTCACCCACGTTCAGCGTGTTGTTCACCACCAGGCATCGCTTGCATGACGACAGGTCTATGCCGTCGCCGTTCTGCACGTTCCAGTCGCACCTCACGTTGATGCCGTCGATGATAACGTCGGTGCATGTCACGGGATGCACGTGAAACCGGGGTGAGTTGAGCACCGTTACGCCCTTCAGCAGCACCCTCTGGCAGTCGGTGAAGCGCACCACGTCTTCGCGTATATTGGCCTCTTTCTCCGGCGATTCGGTTATCTGTGCCAAGTGCTTCAGCGGAGCCGGATACCACATCGTGCCGTCCTTGCTCACCGTGCCGCCCTTGCTCAGGTATGTTTTCCACTCCACATCGCTCATCTTACTCCTTTTCACGGGTCTCCACCATTCGCCGTTGCCGTCTATGATGCCCTCTCCCGTCACGCTGATGTCGGTGCAGTCCTCGGCCGAAATGCCTGGTGCGCTGCGCTTTCCGTCCTTTCTTATCATGTCTTTCTTTTCGGGTGTCATCACGATGATGGCATTCTTGCTCAGGTGCAAGTCTATGTGGCTGCCCAGTGTGATGGCTGCCGTGAGGTAGATGCCGTCAGGCACGTTCAGATGTCCGCCCCCTTTAGCCGTCAGATGTGCTATGGCCTGCCTGAAGGCCTCCGTGTTCAGTGTCAGTCCGTCGCCCTTTCCGCCATAGTCTTTCAGCGATATGGCATAGTCCGGAATGTTAGGTTCCTGCGCCTGCGCCATGGGTTTGGGCAGGTTGGTGTAGTAGTCGGCATACTTCTGTTGTGCTTTCGCTGTGGTCAGCAGGGTCAGCAACAGGGCCAGAATGATTGTCTTTTTCATGCTCTTCTTTTTTGATTTGTTTATAATTATAGTGGATCTACGTCATAGTATATCTGCAGTGCCCCGTAAAGCCGGTCTTTCAGCATGTCTTGCTGCACCATTCTCAGACACTGTCTCACCCTTTTCATGTCGATGCCAATCTCCAGCTTGAGCACTATCTTGCGTATGCTCAGCGTCTTCACTCTGGCCACGGCGGGTTTGTCGGGGCCCAGAACGCGGTTGGCAAAGTAGGCTCTCAGCCGTGTGCCCATCTCTGTTGAGGCCGTCTCCACGATATGCTCGTTGCGGTGTTTGAGGAATACGTAGATGAGATGGCAGAACGGCGGATAGTGAAAGTCGCGCCGTTCGGTGAGCAACGCTTGGTAGAACGTCTCATAATCGTTGTTCACCACCTCTCTAATCACGGGCAGCTCAGGGTGCTTGGTTTGCAGCACCACCATGCCTCTGTGCCCTCTTCGTCCGGCCCTTCCGCTCACTTGTGCCATCATCATATAGGCATGTTCGTAGGCTCTGAAGTCGGGATAGTTCAGCATACTGTCGGCGTTGAGTATTCCCACCACCGAGACCTTGCCGAAGTCAAGCCCCTTGCTCACCATCTGTGTGCCTATGAGCAGGTTTGTCTTGCCCGAGGCAAAGTTGTGTATGATGCGCTCATAGGCGTTCTTGGTGCGTGTTGTGTCCAGGTCCATGCGCGCGATGCGGGCCTCAGGCAGCAGCCTTTGCACCTCATCCTCTATCTTTTCCGTGCCGAAGCCTCTGCTCCTCATGTCCTCGCATCCGCAGTTGGGACATCTGTCGGGCACCCTATACACAAAGCCGCAATAGTGGCACACCAGCTGATTCATGTTCTTATGCAGCGTGAGCGACACGTCGCAGTTGGGGCATTTGGGCACCCAGCCGCAGTCATGACACTCCACCATGGGTGCGAAGCCCCTTCTGTTCTGAAACAATATGGCCTGTTCGCCGTTTGCCAGCGCCTTTTTCACGGCGCCAAGCAGCACCGGCGAGAACGGACCTTGCATCATCTTGCGCCTGTATAGGTCTTTGATGTCGGCCACTTCTATAAGAGGCAGCTCCAGTCCCTTATACCGTTGGGTGAGCTTCACATAGCCATACTTGCCTTTCTGTGCGTTGTAGAAGCTCTCCATGCACGGCGTTGCCGTGCCCAAGAGGGTCTTTGCGCCAAACTGTCTGGCCATCATGATGGCCACAGAGCGGGCATGATAGCGTGGCGAAGGCTCTTGTTGCTTGAAGCTCGTCTCATGTTCCTCGTCTATAATGACGAGTCCCAGGTTCTGAAAGGGCAGGAAAACAGCCGAGCGTGCACCCAATATCACGTCATAAGGATGCCCCGATAGTTGCTTCTGCCATATCTCCACGCGCTCGGCGTCGCTATACCGGCTGTGATATATGCCCAGCCGGTTGCCAAAGACGCGCTTCAGCCGCTCTGTTATCTGCACGGTGAGGGCTATTTCGGGTAAAAGATACAGCACCTGCTTATGTTCAGCCAGCGCCTTCTCTATGAGATGGATGTATATCTCGGTCTTGCCGCTCGACGTAACCCCGTGTAGTAGCACCACGTCTTTAGATAGAAACTGCATCAGGATGTTGTTATAGGCATCTTGCTGTGCCTCGCTCAGCCTTGTACTAGGCTCTGTGGACTTGCCGTTGCCGTCGTTCAGTCTGCCCACCTCCTTCTGATAGGTGGTCAGAATGTTGCGTTTCATGAGCGATTGTATGGCGAATAGGGTGGCGTTAGACTCATTTATTAGTTCTTCGCGGGTTATTTCGGTTATTGGATCGCGTGGTGTCGTGCCCTGCAACGACTGCCAATGCGACAGGGCCAGGTAGCTCTTGAGCAGTGCCGTGGCCTTGGCCGACCGCTTGAGCATGGCAAATGCCACCTGCAAAGCCTGCTCGCTGCGATACTGTTGGCCCAATGTAACGTAGGTTTCGGTGCGTGGCCGATAGCCATCTTCCTCTTTCAGGCCCGATGGAAGGGCCGCCTTGAAGATGTCGCCCAGCGGAGAGAGGTAGTAATCAGCCATCCATAGCCACAACTTCAGTTGGTGTGGCAGCAGCACGGGCTTTGTGTCGGGCACCGTTATGATAGGTTTGAACGTTATAGCCTTGCCGTTTGCCCTGGTCTGCTCGTCGGTTTTGGCATACGGCAGGGTGAGAGCGATGGCCGTGTAAGTCTTGCTCTTGCCCAAAGGCACAACAAGGCGCATGCCCGGCTTCACCTTTGGGGCGAGCGTGTCGGGCACTGAATAGGTGAAAGTGCCGTCGAGTGGCAGTGGCAAGATAACGTCAACGTATAGCATATACTTTGCAAAGATACACGAAAATGGGGAAATCTACAAATGATAGACCCTGATATTTCGTCCTATCATCCGCCTTCATGTGTCTTCGTCTCGGGCTTCTCGCCTTCAGCGCTTGCAACCTTACGCCTTGCCCGGCATCTTACCGCCCACCTGTTTGCGCTGTTTCAGCCCTTTATGCCCCTCTCTTCATTCGCTTACTTTGTAAAATTATTTAGCCAACATCATGTTTCAGCCCACCCTCTTACGGCTGATAGCACTGTGAATGTGGCTTTCCTTGTAAATCGTTGAGGCTCAGAAGCTTGGATAGATACACTGTTTCGCGTTTCAAAATAGGCATTTCCGGCTTCCGAAATAGGCACTTTCAGCTGGCAAAAGCATGGGTTTAGCGATGCAAAATGATTGCTTTTATGACGCAAAACGGATACTTCACCGGACTGTGTAAGATATTATTACCTTATCAAAGTCTTTTTATTTGCCATTATCCACGTTTTTTTCTAACTTTGCACTACCTAATACTACTGCTGAATGTGTTTATATAACCGTTTCTTATTCCAACTGTTTGCATTGTGGCTGTTCGCTAGTCAGGTGTCTGGTCAGCCCCTTTGTCGCGTCAGGCACTTCACTTCTGCCGACGGATTGTCGGCTATGTCGCTCAGCGCAATAGAGCAGAGCGCCGACCAACTCATTTGGTTGGGCACGTGGAACGGGCTCTGCTGCTATGATGGTTATGGCTTTACGGCTTTCAGCAGTAACCCCGGCAGTAAGCATTTTCTTTCTTCCCGGCGCATGGCCATGCTGGCGCCCAACAGTCGCAACGATGTGTGGTGCATCACTTACGACCGTTCGCTCTACTTGTTCGACACCCATACATGTCGCTTCCACGATGTGCTAAGTAGGTTGCCACACGCCCGCAAGCCGTTGAAGGTGCGCAAGGTGTTTGCTCTGGCCAACGGTACCACGTGGGTGATAGGCGATGATGGCGCGCCGAGCTACTGCCTGTCAGACAGCAGGATGGCGGCTGATGCGTCGGATGAGGCATCCTCAGGCGTGCTGGCTGTGTGCCGTCTGCGCGACATCAACAAGGTTGTTTTGGATGCTTCGGGGCAGGTGTGGCTGCTTACGGCGCATGGACTGTGGGCTTATGGCAAGGGCAGACTAAGCGATAAGCCTTATGCCTATTCGGCTATTGTGCGAAGTGTGCCTGTGTTTGCGTCTACTGATGGCACCGTAGCCATAGCTTCTCGTGCACATAAAGGGCAGGCATCCATCGTCAGTGTGGGAGATAAGGTGGCATGCTGGGGTATGTGCGCCGTGGGTGGGCGCCATGTGGCGTTGGCAACCAACCGTGGCTTGGCCCTCATCGATGTCACCGCGCCGCGCGGCAAGGTTGTTTGGCGTCTGCCGGGCAAGTCTGTCAGCGACGTATATGCCGACCGTCAGGGCAGCTTATGGGCTTTTGACGCCTCAGGAGGGGTGTGGCGCATTGGCAGCAACGGACAAGCAGAGTGGCTGCAAGGCATAGCGGCCAATGCCGGTGAGGCCACAGTGAGTGATCATCCGCTTTTCGTGGAGGACCCAAGTGGCACGGTATGGGTGATAGCCAAGGGTGGCACGTTCAGTTATTATGATGCCTCGCTCCATGCACTGGTGCCTTACGTGTTGCGTATGTATGGTTCGTTTGGTGACATTGTACCGCAAGTGAAACGCTATTTCGTGGACAGTCAGGGCAATATGTGGTTCTCTGCCGTGCACGGGCTCTATTGTGCCACGTTCAGCCGAAGCTCTTTCGTCTTTATATCTGTGGCCAAGAACGACGACACGCGTGCCATGACACCTGACGGCAAGGGCAATGTGTGGATAGGAACCGGTGAGGGCCGGCTCGCCTTGGCCACGTTGTCGGGGCGCGTCATTGGCTATATGGACTCATCGGGCAGGCTGCAACAGGCTCCGCAGGTGTTTGCTCCGCGCGTCTATGCGCTGATGACCGACCGGCGCGGACGGTTGTGGATAGGTACCAAAGGCAGCGGACTGTATGTTAGAGAGGCTGATGGCAGGTTGCGCCAATATGTCAAAGGAGGTGGAAAAGGCGATTTGCCGGATGACAACATATATGATTTCGACATCGATAATCAAGGGCGTATATGGATGGCAACCTATGGTGGAGGTCCCGTTCTGGTGGATGAGCGGACAAGGGGTGTGCAGTTCAGGCGGGCAGGCGAGCTGTTCAGAAATTATTCTATGCACCTTTTTAATAAGGTGAGGCGTGTGAGTCACAGGGTAGACGGCACGCTCATCTTTTCCACCAACAATGGTCTGGTTACGGCACAAGCCAAAGGAGCGGCGCCGTGGAGGTGCTATGTGTCGCAGAGAGATGCGTCGGGCCAGAGCATCATGACCGATGATGTGCTGCAGGGTGTGCCCTTGCGCAGTGGCCGGTTGTGTGTTGTGACCATGGGCGGGGGCCTGCAGCTTAGCAAAAATGCCGATTTGTTGCGTTCGCGGCTTAGCATGATGAGCCCGAAGGGGTTGAGCGACGGTGGCGGAATGATATTCTCTGCCGTAGAAGATAACCGCAACAGGCTGTGGGTGGTGCGTGAGGATCGCCTGGATGTGATAGACGCTAAGGGCAGGAACATAGGAAGTTATGGCCTGCATGATTGGGTTGAAAACGCAAGCTATACTGAGGCCAAGCCCTTCTTTGACGTCAAGAGTGGCACAGTGGGCCTCGCTGTGACCGGTGGCGTGGTAATACTCTCGCCACAAAAACTGCGCAAGGACAACTACTGTCCGCGCATCGTGTTTACGGGTGTGCGCTTTCAGGGCAACAACGGCATGCAACCGTTGCTCAACGCAGCCAAGCTGAGCGTGCCAAAGGACCGCCGCAACCTCACCATCTACTTCTCGGCCATTGATTATCGGGGCAACGACGGCATCAGCTATGCTTATAAGATAGAGGGGAAAGACAGCGCCTGGACCTACGTGGGCACGAGCCGTTGTGCCTCGTTTCGCGACCTTCCGCCCGGCAAGTTGCGCTTGCTGGTCAGGTCTACCAACCAAGATGGCGTGTGGATGGACAATACGCGTGCCCTCATCCTGCTCTCTGAGCCCACCTTCTGGGAGACTCCGTGGGCCAAGGTGCTCTATGTGCTTTTGCTGGCAGGTGCCATTGCGCTGGCCATATACATCTATACGCTTCGCGCGAAAATCCGGCTGACCATGGAGAAGTTGTCAGAACAGTTGCGCGCATTGCGCATGAAGAGCACCTTTATGCTCACTCATCCGCATACGGAGAATACGGATGCGAAGTTCATGATGTTGCTGAAGGATTATCTGGAAGAGCATCTGAGCGACCCGGATATGAAGGCTGAGGACATGGCCGCTGCGGTGAACATGAGTGAGAGTGCTTTCAGGAGGCGCATACACGACCTTACGGGCATGACACCGAGTGGCTTTGTGCGTGCCAAGCGCATGGAGCAAGCCATGTTTCTGCTTGCCCATTCAGACGAAGGCATTAATCAGGTGGCTTATCTGACGGGCTTCTCTGATCCCAAATACTTCAGCCGTACATTCAAAAAAGAGACGGGAGTTACCCCGTCTCAATATCGTGCGGCAAAGGCATTGCCTTCTAATGATTCTGTTTGATGACTTTCTCACCGTTAAGAATATAGAATCCGGCGGGCAGCGCATCGAAGTTGTTGGCCGTGCCCACGATGTTGCCTTGCGCGTTATATACCCATTGGCATGAGTGATGAGCCTTATCGGCCTGCAAGCCCGTTATTCTGGTGGGAGCAGGATGCTCGTAAGTGTACTTCACCGTGCCGCCTTCAGCCACATTGAGCGTACCGCGCAGACGGATATCGGCAGAACTTGCGCCTATCATTACGTCTACGTTACCCCTCTCAACATCAAATGTCTTGCTGCCATCAGCCGGATTGTAATGAGCCAGCTCGTCGTAAGGCAGGCTGAGCGTAACCACCTTCTCTTCGCCGGGAGCCAGTGTTATGCGCTCAAAGCCTTTCAGCTGTTGCTTCTGTCTGCCCAAAGTGCCGTTGGTGTGTATGTAGAGCTGAGCCGTCTCGGCGCCCGCCTTGCTGCCTGTATTCTTCACCTTGAAGGTGATGTGGGCCGTATCGCCCTTCTTCAGCGCCTGTGGCGTGATGGTGAGGTCGCTATATTGATAGGTGGTATATGATAATCCGTAGCCAAAGGGATAGAGAGGCGTTTTGTCATAATACATATAAGTGTACTTGGCACTGTCGATGTTGTAAGCCAGCATGTTGTCGGGCAGGTCGCTCTGAGCGTTATACCACGTGGTGGTGAGCTTGCCAGAGGGATTATAGTCGCCGTAGAGCACATCGGCAATGGCCTGTCCCTGAGCCTGACCGCCATACCATGCCTCCATGATGGCAGGCACATGCTGCTTGGCCCACGCTATGTCGAGTGACGAACAGCTCTCTAACACAACGGCCATATTGGGGTTTACGGCATATACTTGTTCCATAAGCTCTTGCTGATGGCCCGGTAATGCGAGTGAAGAGCGGTCGTTGCCCTCGTCGCTCACATCGAGGTTAGTGCCCAGCACCATGACCACAACGTCGGCTTTTTGTGCTACCTTCTTGGCAGTCTCGATGTCGAGGTTCACGTTGCCCGTCACATTACAGCCTTTGGCAAAGTATAATGGGCCTGTGGTTTGCAGTGGATCGGGGTCGTTGGGGTTATAGAACTTGAACCAATCCATATTGGCTCCGTACTTATTACCTGTGAAGGTGAACTTCATGTATAAGGTGTGCGTGCCCTTGAATAGGGTAGGGTCTACATCAACAATGGAAGAAGCATACTTGCTCCAGTTGCCTGTAGGCTGCAAGGTGACGGTAGCTTCGGGGCTGTCGTCGAGCGAATCTACATATACTTCCATCACTGTGGGATTGTTGTTCTTGGCTCCTGAGCACACCTCCAGCTTGGTGCAGCCCGTACCTAAGTTTACGTTGTTGTAAGAAAGCCAGTCACCGTTGTATATGTAACCGATGTTTCCGGCAGATCCGTTGGCCTCATGGGTGAGCCGTTTATTGCCGCTCAGCACATTCTGGTCGTCGTTATCCTCAAACTGTATGGTGCCATCATTTACCGTTACGTCCATCTTTTGTGCGATGCCTTGCAGGGGTGTGGTGATGGCAGAGGGCGATCCGCTGTAGCCACCCAGCATGATGGTGTTGCCCAAAGGGCCTATCACGGCCACCTTCTTATCCTTGGTGAGAGGCAGAAAGTTGGCTTCGTTCTTCAGAAGAACGATGGATTCTTGTGCCGCCTTGCGTGCCAGTTGTTGGTGAGCCTGGCAGTTGAGCAGGCTGTCAGGGGTCTGCGACCAGTCTACATCGGCCTTGCTGTCGAATTCGCCCACGGAGAAGCGCGCCTCAAGCACTCGGGTCAGCGCCGTGTCTATCTGTGCCTCGGTGAGGTAACCCTTCTCTATGGCCTCCTTGCAATATTGTTGGAAGGTGGAACCACAGTTGAGATCCTCGCCGTTGGTGATGGCTATGCCACTGGCTTCAGCCGCCGTGGCCACAAAGTGATGCTTGTTATAGATGTCGTCTATGGCGCCGCAGTCGCTCGTAACAAAGCCGCTGAAGCCCCACTCATCGCGCAGAATGTTGTTGAGCAAGATGCCGTTGGCGCAGCAGGGTGTGCCGTTCAGCCTGTTGTAAGCACTCATGATGGATCGCACGTTGGCCTCTTTCACCACGCGTTCGAAGGCTGGCAGATAGTATTCGCGAAGGTTAGTCTCGCTCACATCCGATGATGTGTTGTGCCTGCCCTTCTCATAATTGTTGGCAGCAAAGTGCTTGGCGGTGGCTATCGTCTTGTAATACTTGTGCTGTTGGCCATCTTCTCCCTGCATGCCTTTGACGTAGGCAATGGCCAGCTCAGCGGTGAGAAAGGGGTCTTCGCCATAGTTTTCCTCGTCACGACCCCATCTTGGGTCGCGGCTCATATTGATGGTTGGACACCAATATATCAGTCCTTTCTTCTTGGTATTGTTATATACGCGTGCCTCATCGCTCGTAGCCCAGGCACAATCGTAGATGAGCTGACGGTCCCAAGAGGCTGACATGCCTTTTGATTCGGGAAAAGAGGTGGCCAATCCGGAGCGTGCTATACCGTGAAGTGCCTCGTTCCAATAGTTGTAAGCTGGCAGATTGATGCCGTCGCGTACCACGGCGTCGGTGCTATGTCCTATCTGATTGATCTTCTCATCAAGGGTTAGAAGTGACACAAGGTTCTTGGCGCGCTCGTGAAAGCTGAGTGCCGGGTTCTGATAAGGATAGGTCTGCGCCCGTAAGTCTGTTTGGCCCAGGGATAGCAATGCCACGCAGGCTGCCATGAAAGTAATGCTTCGTTTCATAGTTTAAGCTGTTTCTTGGTTGTTAATATATAGATTTCAGATTATATCAGCGTTTGTTTCCTGGTTTGTCCCGCCGCCTTCTCCCTTCTTGCGATAACGTGGTGACAGCTAAAAGACTGGTGCAAAAGTAGGGAAATAGGCAAAAGAGGGGGTGGATTATTCAGTTGAAAAGGTGGATTTTTCGTATTTGATGGTGATTGGATGGCTTTTTTGCCCGTGGAAGGCTCTTTTTGCCCGAGCATAAGTAGAAGGATCAGTCAGGCAGAAGAGTTCTTTCAAGGCGCGATATTCGTAAGAGAGTGAGTATGGTTTTATAATTCCGCAATTAGGGTAAGTGGTGTTTGGTATGATTTTTGTATCTTTGCAGACATTAAAATAAATACAAATAAGTAAGGAAATGGACAGAATACACGACTTGACCTTTGGTGGTGAGAGGCCACTCTTCGGCGCTCACGATGTGTTGCTAGACAATATTACGATAACAGATGGTGAGTCTGGCATCAAATGCTGCCACGACATAGAGTGTCGCGACAGTAAGTTTTATGGCAAATATCCCTGGTGGCATGT
>DLDC01000039.1:23687-24084 GCA_002480935.1 Prevotella sp. UBA7782
ACAGCAACGACATGGTGATGAAGAGCTGTGTTATCGACGGCCCTAAGTTTTTCAGAGAGATGCATAACCTGGAGCTGGAAGATGTGCAGATAAACGATGCCGATGAGACGTTTTGGCGCGTAGACGGCCTGAAACTCAAGAACGTAACGTTGCATGAGGGCACTTACCCCTTTATGTTCTCTAAGAATATATATGTAGACGGGCTGGTGTCGGATGCCAAATATGTGTTTCAGTATTGCCAAAACGTAGAGGTGCACAATGCAAAGATAGTGACGAAAGACTCGTTCTGGGAGTGTGACAATGTGACGGTTTACGACTCAGATATCGATGGCGAGTATCTGGCATGGCATTCACATAACGTGAAATTCGTGAGATGCCATATCAGTGGCGAGCAACC
>DLDC01000151.1:0-9548 GCA_002480935.1 Prevotella sp. UBA7782
ACTGAGATCTTTTCACCATTGTTTAGACGGGCAGTGCTGATGGCTACTATCTGCTTATTCATGACAGGCCGCAGTGACCACCACTCTGCCCTGATGCCGCCCTTGCGCAACATATATGTGATAAACGGTGTTGTAGATTATGCTTTTTTTGCAACATGTTTTCTGTGTATTTTATCGGGTTCGCTTACCTTAAGCGATAGAAGAGATAGCAGGCCAAACATATGGTCAATCCTCCTGATATACTATACGCACCCATTGCTTAAATCAATAATATCATTATGGCATTAAATACTATATAGAATAACATACATGTCCACCATTTTTTTATAATCTTACTGTTCTTGAATCTTTCACACGCTCTTTCGCATCTGATTACAACGAGTATAGAGAAGTATCCATATTGGAACAAAACATGTAAGGACGAAGAGAGTACTAAATATCTCGAAGATCGCCAAAAGCTTAACGATTAAAAAACTTATCGGTATTGTTAGAAAAAACGAACATCCCAAGCGTGACCTCATATTCCCAAAGGGGTCGAGACACGCAAGTTTGTAAAAACATATATTATATAATCGAGTATCAACATCTATCTTGTCTTTAATCTAACACCTATCACTCTCGCAGGGAAAATCGTTTTACGTTTATAATTTGCAAAATTTTCCTACGAATGTGTCATCAACCTTCGATGCTTATTCCATCTTTTGCAGGAAAGCCTGTGGAATATAGTCTATCAGCAACACGGCGCAGACACCGGTGACAGCGACGACCAGATGACGGTTGCCCTTTACACGACAGACTGTACCCTCAAAGCCTTTGTAAGGGCCGTCGATGACACGAACCCGATGGCCCTTGCTGAGGTTGACCGTATTGCAGTCGGCAATCTCGTAATGATGGCTGAATGATACGAAACGGCGGAAGTTGTTCATCTCACAGTCACTGATAGGTGCCGGTTCACGATGGTCTCTCGTATTGAGATGGTAGATGAAGGCCTTGTCAGTAAGAAACTCACGGATAACCAGGACCTCTTTACTCTCACATCTGAAGAACACAATGCCGGGGATGAGCGGGCGTTCCGTCGCATTCACTTCTCCGTTTACGCCCATCTGTTGGATAGTCTCCATCGGGATGTACGTCTCCTTGCAGTGAGTCGCGATTAACTCCATGATAGAATCAACCTTGTTGTAATATGCCTTGAGGGCATACCAGGAAACGGATGTTGACGATTGCGGCATAGACATATTCGTTGTCGGGCCGATAACTACATATTTTCTTTTCCATCCACCGCCTTGCATGGCAGCACATGGGAGAAGAAGGAAAAACTGACCGCGTCTTGAGCCATCATGCGGTCTGCGACATCCATCCCGGAACCAGGACCATGGCGCTGTTCTCCTTATGTCGGTTCGTATTGACGGCTCCGTCTGCAAAGCTAAGAAAAATATCCTAATCACCCAACCGATTTCCCAAATAATTTCTTCGTTTTCTCAAAGTAATCGAGTTGTATTCGTATGTATGTCGAAAATATATCGTAAATTTGCGACAGAATAAAGGGCAAAATATGCAAGAAAACATTGGTAAACAGATTGTTAGTAGTATGAAGAAGTACGGAATGGATTCTTTTTTCTTTACGAGTTCAGCCCCTATTCGCCCAATGTAGAAGTAAACAATCTTTTAGCCATTTCGAGGAGTCGGTCGGAAGTGATATTAGCTATGCCAGTCTTTTCTATTTCAGCGTACTAACTTTTGTTCTTACCAATGACAAACTAACGCTCCGCACCATCAATATTGGCTAACAGATGATAATTCTCATTCTTCTTATATCGATGTTTCGGTTTATATTTCGGTTTATTATCATCATTCATTCGGCGCAAAGGTAAAAAGCATGCTTATTACTTCTTAACCTTTATCAAGGCATTGGCAATGATGGCAGTGATTCCTCCTGTCGAGATTCCTGATGAGAAAATGGAATGGATGAGCCATGGCATCTTATCGAGTATGCCTGGAACTAGTTCCACGCTCATTCCCATGGCAAAGCTGATGGCCATCACTAACACTGCCTTGCGGTTGATGTTCGTGGCTGCGATGATACGAATACCTGATGCCGCAACGGTTCCGAACATCAGGAGGGTTGCCCCACCAAGGACACAATCCGGAATAAGCGAAAAGAACTGCCCCACAACAGGGAAAAGTCCGAGCAGGAACAATGCTCCGGCGATGAAATATCCGACATAGCGGCTCGCTACGCCAGTTAGTTGTATCATCCCGTTGTTTTGGGCAAAGATGGAATTAGGAAAGCTGTTAAAGACAGCTGCCAACATAGAATTGAATCCGTCGGCCAGGATACCTCCTTGTGCCCGTTTCAAGAAAACAGGTCCCTCTACGGGCTGACCAGATATGAGAGAGTTGGCTGTGATGTCACCAAACGCCTCCACTGCTGTAACCAGGTAGATGATACCAAGCGCAATGATGCTGCCCATATCGAAATGTAAGCCGTACTTGAAGGGAATGGGGATGTTTACTGCTCCGGCACCATGCAACTGCGTGAAGTCAATCATTCCCATGACCCACGCTAATATACTGCCCACAATTAATCCTATGACGATGGAGCCCATCCTGAGGTATTGGTTTTGCGACCGGTTGAAGAAGATGATAGTCACCAAGACCAGCACTGCCAACCCCAGGTATCTCAGTGAGCCAAACGTACCGTTGTCAATAGCAGCCTGTCCTCCGCCGCAGCTGTTGATGCCTGCCTTGATAAGGCAAAGACCAATGAGGGTCACAACGATTCCTGACACAAGGGGTGTGATGATTTTGCGTGCGTAGGGTAGCAGTCGGCTCACGACCATTTCCACCACAGACGCCACCATGGTCGCTCCGAAGATATAGCTCAGAGCCGTTGGTGCGTCAATACGCCCGTTGACCATGCCGAGCATCCCCGCTCCAATAATCGGGGTGATGAAGGAGAAAGATGTGCCTTGTATACAGAGCAGTCCTGCCCCTAAAGGACCAATGCGGTGGCACTGAATGAATGTCGCCAATCCTGAAACGAATAGTGACATGGAGACGAGGAATCCCGTGGTCTGAAGATCGAACTTCAAGGCTGAGCTGATGATCAGCGGTGGCGTGATGATGGCAACGAAGATGGCTAACAGATGCTGTAAAGCCGCAAAGAGAGTGCCACGGAGGGGCGGACGGTCATTCAGCCCGTATATCAGGTCTGATTGCTGTTGCATGGAATCATTCCTCCCTCAACTTGATCTCACAATTGTCGAGGGAGTCGACGATAGCAAGGCTCTCACAGCGGATGCCTTCAGCCTCAATGACTTCCCGTCCGTGTTGGAAGGCCTTCTCAATGATGAAGCCCATACC
Organism: Prevotella sp. UBA7782; assembly: GCA_002480935.1. The sequence continues at coordinate 3,367 of DLDC01000151.1, forward strand.
TACGAGTTCGGCTCCGGCTTGGCGGCAAAGGTCGATGATGCCCTTGGCGGCATTGCCATAGGCAAGGAAGTCGTCAACAAAGATAACCTTGTCGTTGGGTGTGAGATAGTCTTTCGAAATTACCACATGGTACTCTCTCTGTTTGGTAAAAGAGAAGACACGCGTGGAGAGCATATTGTCCATCGTTGATGGTTTCTTTTTCTTTGCGAATACCACTGGCAGGTCAAGCAGGAATCCCATCATAATGGCAGGAGCGATGCCACTGGCCTCGATGGTAATGATCTTGTTAACCTCAGAAGAGGCGTATCTGCGTATAAGTTCCACAGCTACTGCCTTCATCAGATTGGGGTCCATCTGATGATTGATGAATTTATCTACCTTGAGTATTCCACCGGGATAGCACTTCCCGTCTTTGAGGATGCGGTCGCGAAGTAATTTCATAATTTAGAGTTTATATGATTTGCAAAGTTACAATAAACTTGCGATGTGACAAAGAAATTAACGGATAAACCCGCATAGACCGAAGATGTGCCTTCATCAACCTTTTCTGTGCTGTGCAGGGTTTTTATTAGGGGCCAGGCGGGAATGAGTGGGGCGTCTGAAAACCAGATTGCCCCACTCCACCCCTATCTCACCTATCTCATCCATCGGGTAAACCAATGAGGCATAAGCAGTTAGACGGCTTGAGCAAAGTGGCCTTTTTGCGCCCTCATATCACCCATATCACACGCTGAAATAGGCGGAGTAAGGGGCAAAAAAGGTGGTTTTAAGCAGGACAAGGCTCGTAAGCGTGGGGCATGGATAAAAAAGGTGAGGATGCAAAAAGGCTTATTAAAAAGAAAGAGAGGCCATGCTTCAGAATTGCTTCCTTGCATAGCCTCTCTGTGAGGTACCTAGCAGAGTCGAACTGCTCTCCACGGTTTTGCAGACCGTTACCTAACCGCCCGGCCCAGGTACCATGGCCGTTGTTAAACGATTAACGGGTGCAAAGGTAGGAACTTTATTTCACACTACCAAATTTTTGTCATGTTTTTATTTGCTTTCATGCGTTTTCGTAAGCGTGTGCAGCACATTTCCGTCCTTATCAAGGGCATAAACACACAATGTGCTCTTGCTTGCGCCTATCACGCTGAACCCTGTGGCCGGGCTGCACCACTTGGTTCCATCAACTGGCTTCACGCTTCGTGACAAGGCTCCGGCTGTGTTCACCCAATAGGATATGCCGTCGGATGGTTGCTCTATGTGCTGAAAGTTGTGTATGTGCCCGCAACCATAGAGGGCCACGTTATGATAACGCTGCAAGATGGGCAGCACATACTTCTGCATGTCCTGACGTTCGGTGGCCGACTTTCCCGTCTCCGCGTAGATGGGGTGATGGCCCACACATATCACCCAGTCTTCTTTGGCATTCTTCAGCGTGTTGTCCAGCCACGCCAGTTCGGCCTCCCGGTCTTGCTTCCATGCGTCAGGATAGGTGAGAGAGTCCTCACGATACTTGTCTATCAGGGGCGTGGTGTCCAGGAACACCACCCTGAGCGTGCAGCCCTTGCCCTCAAACACCCGTGTGTAATAGCGCGCCGGCATATCCCATCGGCGGCTCACCTTGCTATAATCGAGCACGGCTTGCGTGTTGCCACGATACTCATGGTTGCCCAGAACGGGATACCAGGGGCACATCAGTTCGGGGTGCGGATAGATAAGTTCATAGTTGGTTTGCCACAAAGGGTCGTTAACAGAAGCCACGCCACGGAAGTGATGAACGTCGCCCACGGCCAGTACAGCCTCAACGCCTATGGCCTCAGCCACGTTGCCCATGGTGGCGCCTATCGTCTTCTGGTCATAAAAGCCGTTGCGACCCATGTCGTTGCACCACAGCAGGTTGATGGGCGCCTTCATATCGAGCCACTTCGAGCTGTCTTGCGCATATCCTGCACAGGCGTTGCTCACCAAGGCAAGCAGCAAGAACAGACTATATATTATTTTCTTCATACGTTTTCTTGTCTTTAGTTACATGCTTATTTTGTTCCGAACGCGCCGAAGAAAGGCTTAGCCGTCGGACAGGCGAAGTGATAATCCTGGTCGTTGGCCGTGTCGAAAAACTGCACCTTCTTCATTCCGTAGAAGGCCAGCCCGTCGGGCCACAGCTGCTGCACCGAAGCCACAGCACCTGAGAGGGCAGGCGACGAAGCCTGCAAGTGGAAGTCCCATGCCGGGTTATAAGCCAGCGGAGCACCGGCATCAACATCGTCGGTCTGGCAGTTGATGTTCATCTTGTCATTCTGCTGGAAGTTAACAAACAGCGGGTTAAGCTCTCCGGCCTTGCTGCTCGAAGGACTGGCTGCAAGATATATCACGCCAGAACTTTCTGCCGACATCTGCTCTACGCCCTCAGCCGTTGAGGCAAAGAAGAAGTTGGGTGAAAGCACACTGTGCTCTATATCTGCTCCATCCTTTGTGGGCTGCTTCAGGCCGAAGCGGCAATCGTACACCAGATTGTTCTGCAAGAGCGGATAGATGCCTTTCTCCAGCCAGATGCTGCCACCTTTCTTGTTCTTCTCTCTGCGCCATCCACAGTCTACAACGGTGTTGTTGTAAATATGAATTTCTGTAGGTGCCAGGCCCGTCTCTATACCGGCATTAGACAGTTTGAAGGCATTGGTGCAGGCATTATAAATCAGGTTGTAAGCCACATCCAGCTTGCAGCCCGACTTCACATTGACAGCCTCGCCGCCGTCTGAACTGTTTCCGCTGTCAGCAAATACATTGTTGTATATCACGCCGTTGCCTCCTGTGAAGTAAGTCTGGTCATTATAATTGTCATGCAAGTAGCAGTGGGCCATCACAAAGCGGCCGTTGGGGTTGCAAAAATGAAACGCCGGCACGCCGCCATCTATCGTTGTCTTGAACAGCTTGTTCTGAAAAGATATCGACGACTCGGTGGGCGTAGCCCCGGCATCAGCTATCTCGGTATGGCTGAGCACCACCTCCTGCGAGCCATAACCACAGATAATGCCGCCCCAGTCTTCCGGCTTCTTGGTGTCAGAGCTTATCACCACGGGCTTCTCGGCAGTGCCCATGCAATAAAGGTTGCCCAGAACCACTATCTCGACGGGATGATCCTCCACGGGCTTAGATGAGCAGGTAACGTGCACACCCGGCTCTATGTAGAGCGACATGCCCTCCGGTATCTTTACCGATGCCGTGAGCGTGGTGTCGTGTGTCCACACGATAGAGCCCGAAGGATAGTCGGCCAGCCCGGTTCTTACCATCGCAGAGCCACCATTATTAACCACTATGGTGTCGTTCTTAGCCGCATAGTCATAAGGGTTAATATTCTCGTTCTCGCATGATGCAGCCGCCATCAGAAGCGCCATACAGGGCAGAGCAGCCATAAAGAAATGTTTCTTCATTTTTTATCTTGTTTTTTTATTATCGTTTGCTATTAGTGTTATCTGTATTACTTTTTCTGTTGCGCCTCTTAAAGGGTGTATCTCACACCGATGAGGAAGGTGCGGCCATACTTATACGTGCTGGTAATGGTCTTTCCGTCTTCCTGACCCGGCAGGTTGAGGTTAAAACTGTTCACCGTCTTCAGGTATCTCTGTCGTTCGTTGTTAAGCAAGTTGTTGGCCTTCAAGAAGATGGAAAGGCCGTTGCGGAACTTCTTCTCACCGCTCAAATCGAGTGAGAACACTCCCCTCTCCCACTCGTCGGCATCCTTGAAGGGCGACACCACCACCAGCTTAGGCCCGATATAAGAGCCTGCCAGCTGCGCGTTCCAGCCATGCTCGGTGTCTTTGTAGAGCAAGGAGAGGTTGGCCGTGTGGGCAGCTTGGTTCACCAGGGGGCGCGTCTGGTCTACCATGGTGATGACGTTCTTTGCTGTATATAGCTCTTTCTTTGTGGTGATGGATGAGTGGGTGTAGGTGTAGTTGGCCTTCACGCCAAAGTGCCTGATGTACTTAATCACGTCCAGCTCAAGGCCCATGTTGCGGGCATTGCCCAGGTTCTGCGGCATATAATAGCTGTTGTTGGTCTGCCTTTGGTCGCTCTCAAACGTTGTTTCAATAGGGTCTTTGAGATACTTATAAAACACGCCCAAGAGCACTTGCTCGGTGGCAGAGGGGAACCATTCCCACCTCAGGTCAGCATTGTCTATACGGGCCCGGCGCAAGGTGGGGTTGCCCTTCTCGGTATATTCCTCGCCTTCTATCTGATAAGGCACAAGCTCATAGAAGCCCGGGCGGTTGATGCTCTTGTAATAGCTCAGCCTGATGTTCATCTTCTTGTTCACCATCCACTTCATGGCAACAGAGGAAAGCCAGTCCCAATAGCTCTGTTCACCCAGCGAGCCGGTGGTCTGAAAGCGTTGCAGCATGGTGTATATCTGGTTGGTGTGCTCGGCACGCAGGCCGCCGATAAGCTCTCCCCACGATGTGGCAAGCTTCGTCATGAGATACACCGCCCCGATGTGCTCCTTAGAGTCATAGTTGAGCTGCGAGGCCTGAGCGCGTGGCGTGCGGCAATACCACGATATATTGTCATACTGGGCATAACTGTCATCATCCAGCGTCTGACCGTGTTCGGGGTTGAACAGATAAGAGTAGAAGCGGTTGTTGCGCTTTTTGTTTCTGTACATGGCACCACCCTTGAGCATGAAGTCGAGCCCAGAGAACGCCGTGTTGTAGGTAAGGTTGATTTGTCCCGTCCAGTCCTTGTCATCATTATGCTGGAAGCGGCGCTCCATAGAGTTGGGCACGGTATTCTTTCTTTGATTGTCCTCAAAGGTGTTTTTAATGCCTATGTAAGCCCGGTCGGGGTCTTTCTCACGGGCATCCGCAAAGAGACCTGCCCAGTCGATGGTGAAATGGCGTGTGAGCTGGTGGGTACCCTTAATAGTGGAGGCAAAGATGGTCTGTGTCTGGGTCATGGTACGCAGCTCGTCGGTACGTGTCCAGTTGCCGCCGGCAAGATCGAAGTCATAATCTGTGGTCATGCCCTTGCTATAGCGGGTGTTGTCCTCACGACGGCACACGAGCATGTTATACCACTCAACCTTATGGGATCCAAGATTCAGGTCTACCTTTCCATGGAGTCCCAGGTTAAGGTCATGAATGGAATAAAGGCGTTTCTTGATGGAAGAGATATACTCCGTCTCCTCACCGTTGGCCATCACCTCCTTGTTCAGGTCGCGCTCCGTGCCACGGTAAATGTTCTGCAAATTGGCAGCCAGAAGTACGCCGAGGCGTTTCTGCCAGAAACGGTCACCGACGGAGATACCAGCATTAAGATTGGGCAATGGCATGCTGTAACGGGTGACTTGTGAGCCGCCATTTTTGAAGTCGGCAGATGTGGCGTCATAGGTACTTCCGTATTTTTCGTAAGGTGCCTTCGCCGTAGTGCTGCCACGCTTGGCACTGAGATAGTCATAGTTGATGTTTCCCCAAAGAGCTGAGGTCTTGTCACTCTGCCAAAAGTAGTCTGTGGCACCCACGGCAGCATTGGCTTGCAAGTGGAACTCGCCCGGTGCATCCTTCATGTTCATGTCAACGACACCACCTGCGGCATCGCCCTCCATATCAGCGGTGAGCGACTTGGCCACTACAACGCGATCCATCAGGTCAGACGGGAAGAGGTTGAGCGGCACGTAGCGGTTTTTGTCGTCAGGACTCGGAATCTTCACGCCATTCACGAGGGTGTAGTTGTAGCGCTTGTCCATACCTCTTAATATAGCGTACGATGCCTCACCAGAGGCATCGGGCTGCATGGTCACACCAGAAACGCGCTGCAACACACTGGCCACGTTGACATCAGGCGAAAGTTGGATGGCCTGGGCACTCATGACATTGAGCACCTGCGGAGAGTTCTTTACCATGGAGACTGCGCTCACGTCGGTGCGGTTGCTCTTGAAGCCCTTCACAACGACTTCACCAAGTTCTTTAGTGTCCTCATCCATTTTGATGGACAAGCTCTCACTGTGCGACATGTCAACCGTGAGTTCCTTGGTCTTGTAGCTCATGTAAGTGATAACAAGCGTCACTTTTCCCTCATCGGGCAGCCCTGAAAGTTTGAAGGACCCGTCAAGACCCGTTGTCGTGCTCAGCGATTGCTGACCCTTCACCTGCACTACGGTGCCAATCAAGGGCTCGCCGGTTCTGCTGTCTCTGACTACGCCTTGAATA
>DLDC01000151.1:9572-11296 GCA_002480935.1 Prevotella sp. UBA7782
CGCACTCAAGACCGAAGCAGTTGCCAAACAAAGGGCAACCGTCGTTAACCTTTTTCTCATGTTATTGTTGTGTGATTCTTTAAACGGTTGCAAAATTAAGTAAGATGTGTTGCGATACTGTTACAAGAATATGTAAAGGCCGTTACATTTCCTTATTCCAAACACCGCTCGCGATATCACGCTTCACAACCACAGAAGACGAGGAGCGAAACAAGGGTCATACGTCATAATGACAGCTACTAATGTCACTTTGGCATATTCCTACCTTCGGCACAAGGGTTGCAAGTAGTAGGGCGTAAACATTAACGAATCATTTAGAAAATAGGAGATTAGATTATGAATACACGTATGAATTGGCTTCCAGAAGTATTTAACGACTTCTTCAACATAGATATGCCTGTACACTATGCTACCAGTAAAGCAGCCTCACCTTCGGTCAACGTTCTGGAGCGTGTCGATGGCTATGAGATGCAGGTAGCAGCACCCGGCTTGACGAAAGACGACTTCAGCGTAAGTCTGAACGCCGACGGCAACCTGACGCTGAAGATGGGCAAGCAGTCAGAGAAGCAGGAGGACAATGCCCACTACGTGCGTCGCGAGTGGAGCTACGCTAAGTTTGAGCAGACATATACCCTGCCCGACGACGTAGACAAAGACAAAATTGAGGCTCATGTGGCCGACGGCGTGCTGACCATTGTACTGCCGAAGGTTGGCAAACAAGAAACGCAAGTGAGCCGAAGCATTGAGATTGGGTAAGTCGATTGGGCAAAGTCCAAACGCTCTTACTCGCGAGAGGAATGCTATGAAGAAAAGGATATGATCATTCGAAAGCATTTGTTCCATAAGTAAATTTATAATTGTGTGATTGTTAGTTTTTAAGCCTCGGGTATGCGAATATCCGAGGCTTTTTTGTAACTTTGCACTCCAATAAAACAAAGATGGTAAACAACATATTACTTTTTTCGCTTGCCCCCTCACAGGCATGGTTGCAAGTGGTACTCCTTATCATAGGCATTGTCGTGGTATTGAAAGGCGCCGACTGGCTCACCGGTGGTTCGGTGGGCATGGCACAGCGCATGGGCGTGCCACAGATTGTGATAGGTCTGACCATTGTGGCCATCGGTACCTCCATGCCTGAGTTCTTCGTCAGTCTGATCTCCGCCATCAACGGCACACCCGATCTGGCAGTGGGCAACATCGTAGGAAGCAATATCTTCAACGCCTTATTAATCGTGGGCATAGCGGCCATCGTAGCCCCAATCACCATTCTCAAGACCACAGTCAAACAAGATGTCCCCGTGGCACTGCTGGCTTCGGTGCTGCTCATGATCATGACACTTGACCGGCACATCTCCCGTTTGGATGCAGCTATCCTCTTCGTTCTGTTCATCGTCTTTATTGGTTTTACGTTGAGAGGTGCCAAGAATGAACAGAACGACAACAGCGAGGACACGCTCAAACAACCCATGCCAATGGGTAAGGCTATACTGCTCATCATCGTCNNGACTGGTAGCATTGATAGTTGGCTCCAATCTTTTTGTCGACAACGCGTCCTCTCTCGCCCGCAGTCTTGGCGTCAGCGATGCCGTCATTGGTTTGACCATCGTGGCCGGAGGTACCTCGTTGCCTGAGCTGGCCACCAGCACCGTGGCAGCCTACAAGGGTAACAGCGGCATAGCCATCGGTAACGTGCTAGGATCGAATGTGTTCAACATTCTGATGAT
>DLDC01000070.1:0-5954 GCA_002480935.1 Prevotella sp. UBA7782
TTGCTCAGGAACTTATAAAGAAATTTAAACTAAAGTGCTGCGGAATCTAGGAAATACTAACCATGAAGAAATTTGTATTCTTTCTTTTCTGCCTCTTGTGCTGCCAGATAATAGCAGCACAGCGCGTATGCTATTCTGATGGCAGCATCACCATAGAGGGCGACCCGATGACGTGGACACTTGCTACCGACGGAACGCAGTATCCGTGGGTCACCAGTCAGTACCAGTGGGGCAAGACCTACTATGAAGCCGACGGAGAAATTGCCGTCAATACAGAACGTCGGCAGGACGGCAGCGACATCGTCGAGACATATACCTTCACAAACACATCGAAGCGCAAGGTGTCGCTGAAGAACGTCGGCATCTACACGCCGTTTAACGACAACTATCCCGATGCCAAGACCTGCATGACGCAACGCTGCAACGCACATATCAATGCCAACGGACGCGGTGCATGGGTAAACGCTTTGCGGATGAACGGTGTGGGCCCGCACCTTGGACTGATGGTCACCGAGGGCGAAATTACCGACTATGACGTATGGGAGCGCGGACAAAAGAAGGGTATGTCAAACTTCCGTGGCGTCCTTGCCCTTTGTCCGCCTGACATGATGCTGAAGCCCGGCCAGAGCTACCGCCTGACGTGGCGCATCTTTACCCATCAGGGCGGCGACTTCGACCAGCAACTGCTCAGACGAGGCGGCACGGTGGTCAGGAGCGAGAAATATGTCTATGCCGTAGGCGAGACAGCCAAGGTCGATTTCGTCACCAGTAGAGGTACGAAGACGGTCAGACGGAAAATAACGGCAACGGGCGACATAGATATTGAATACAAAGGTACTCACGCCCTTCTGTTAGGCATCAGTGACGAACAAAAGTTGATTGAGAAGCGCATTCGCTTCATCCTCGAACGACAGCAGATGCAGGACAAATCCGACTCTCGCTACGGAGCCTTTATGATTTTCGACAATGAGGGTGACTCGATACTGACCAACGACCAGGGACGCAGCGACCTCAGTGAAGGTCGTGAACGCTTGGGAATAGGTATAGCGCTTGCGGCATACGGCCTAATTGAAAAAGAAAAAAGTAGAAATGAGAAATTGCTATCTGCCTTGGAACGCTATGCTAAGTTCGTACGCGAGCGGCTGCAATATCCCGACTATCGGACAAAATCAAACGTCAATGGCGGCAAGAACCGAGGCTACAACTATGCCTGGGTAGCTGACTTCTATTTCCGCATGGCTATGCTGACTGGCGAGGCGCAGTATGCACGTGACGGCTATGCTACCTTGCAGTCGCTCTATCGTCAGTTCGGATATGGCTTCTATTGCATCGACTATCCCGTAACGACAGGTCTGCAGGCATTGCAACAGACGGGACTGACTTTCGAACGCGACATGCTTCTTCAGGACTTCAAAGCCACAGCGGATATTTTCGTAAAGAACGGTCTGAACTTCCCAAGCTTCGAGGTAAACTACGAGCAAAGTATCATCGCTCCTGCTGTGCAGTTCCTATGCGAAGTATATTTAGCGACAAAAGAACAGAAATATCTCAAGGCAGCACAAGGTATGATGCCTGCACTTGAAGCACTCAGCGCACGGCAGCCCAACTACCATCAGCACGAGATAGCCATCCGTCACTGGGACGGATATTGGTTCGGCAAGCGTCAGACCTACGGCGATGTCTATCCCCATTATTGGAGCTGTATCACCGCTGCCGCCTATCACTACTATGCCAAGGCTACGGGCATTCAGGACTATCAACAGCGTGCCGAGAATATTGTGCGTGGTAACCTCTCGCTCTTCCGTGAGGACGGTAGTGCCACCTGTGCTTTCGTCTTCCCTCGCCGTGTCAACGATGAGCCAGCCCATTATGCCGATGCATACGCCAACGACCAGGACTGGGCACTGCTTTATTACATGTTGGTAAATGAGAAAAATATATAAAGGAATTAACTATAACCTAAATTCCGCAACTTAGCATGTAATTTGAGGTGCAATAAATTCCTCAGAGTTTTGTCATTTGCAGAATTATCACTACCTATGGCGTCAAAACAAAAGAAGCAAAATTCTAATGGCATGGCAAAGATAATAATAAAATACGATAATATAGTTTCCTACGATAGAATTTTTTCTTCAACATGCCGGATGCCAACATGAAATGCAGGCTTGAAACTGTGGCTGAATCGTCACTGGAGACAACAAAAAAATGGCTAAGGGCACTTGTCATTAACATGCTGTCAGGCACGTCTATCAATATAACGCCATAGCCCCAGGCGCTCAAAGGCAACCTGGGGCTATTCTTAACCACTTATTCTTACGCCATGGAAGAGTTGTCTCCATGACGGAGATGTTTTACTGTACCATATACTTGAACAAGGTTGTTTTGCTGCCTGCACGCGTTACCTTAATCAGGATGACGCCTGGGCTTACATTTACTGTTGCTCTGTCTGATCCGTCCATGCTCACCTTGTCGAGCAACATGCCATTCTCAGCATANNCTCCGGTGATGTCTTTTTGTGAGCTCGTCACCGTAGCCTTGCCCTTAGCTGTTGTCACATATATGCCGTCCTTGCCAGATGCATTCTTTACGCCAGTGGTCTGACCCACCCTTGAGAGATAGAAACGACCGACTGTGGAGCCTTCCAGGTAGACGATGGGCTCTTCACCTTCCACATATTTCATGCCTGTGAGACGGTCGTAGAGCATCCAGTCGGTAGCATCAGCATTGCCCTCAGCATGGAAGCTCAGTCGCACGGAGTCTGCCTTATCAACACAGAGCCCTAATTCTACCACGTCACTGTCTAATGGGCGGATATCATAACCTCTCCCGTCATCGATGGTGAACACGGCAAGGGCCGGCTTATAGTCCTCGTCCATGAGCGTTGCTGCCTTGGCCTTGCTGCCCATGAGCAGCACGGCACCAGAAGCATGGCTGCCATCAGAGGCTGTGATACGTATCAGTCCTTTTTCAGAAGCACCGCCATTTATAGAAGATTTTGCCTTGGCTGCCGACTTTGAGGTCACTCCGGGCTGATCGCCGAACATGGTATTGTCATACTCCACCTGCAACGTATTAGAAGCATTTGCATCGTCGGTAGCAACAGCCTGAACGAAGAAGGCAGCAGAGGGTGCCACAAACTTATCAGCATCTGTAAGGGTAGAAGAGGAGCTGACGAGTGCGCCATCGATATTGATGACAGAGAACGCCGCACCCTGATTATAGAGTTTGACACCGCTGAGCCCCGTGTTCTTCTCAAGGAAGCTGGCGATGTTCAGGTGGCTCATCGTAGGATTGGCAACGAGGAAAATCCCATCACTGTTTGCCTGCGTGTCGTTGGTATAATTGAGCGTAAGGGCATTGTCTGCATCTTGCCAATATTCTGTGCTCCACAATTTTCCCGAAGTTGTTGCATCGTGTTTTACCTCTACCGTTCCTTCCGAATCGCCGAACATATTATAATAGTTATACGTGCGGTCACCAGCCTTTGGCAGATGGATGATGTAGTTTTCAGTAGAATAACTATTGTTATCAGCCATCAGCGAGAAGCAGAGCGGAGCCATGTTGTCTGACATGGTTGCATAGTCTTGGCTCAGACCGTTGAAGGCATGGCTCCAAGTGCTCTTCGAGATGAGGGTCACGTCGCCGAGCGATGAACTACTATTGGTAAAGTTACCTTTCACGCTGGCTTTCCAGATGCGCTGGTAAACGAGCGGTGTGGTGCGGACTGCAAAGTCATCTGGGTCTGAGGTATTGTCGAGATCTTTGAAATAGTTCTCAGGCTTTACCTCTGAAGCATAAAAATCGCCACTATAGACCTGTGCCAAAGGTGCTGACCACAGGGTGGCAATACCATTGGTGATCATCAGGTCTACCCATGCTTTTTTGTAATTGAGCCGGAACACATTCTCAACGGCAGCTCCCGGTTCAAAGTGAATGCCATTACAGCTATTATCGTAGGTATCCTTGCTGTCTATAGCCTGGAGCACAGGATACACTTTGGCGTTCGTGGGAATTACCACGTCCGTGCAATGGTAGGGAGAACCCTCAACCCAGTTACTCCAAGTATTCCAGTCTGTGTTCATTGTAGTAGGATTCCAGTGTGTGAGCGTAGGATGTACCACATAGTCGATCGTGCCGTCCTGAGTATATCCACTGTTCGACGTACTTTCCTGCATGACACGTGCTGTGTACATGCCCGACTTGGTGGTCTTTACCGTAAACTCGTAAGTAGACGTACCGTCATTGTTATTGGTCGTCTTCGTCGGAGACAGCTTATCAGCGCTCTGGTCGTAAGCTTCCACGACGTAATTAAGTCCCGTTTTGCCCTTGAAGGAGAAGGTGATATCCGTGCCATTGCAAGCATGTGGGTTGTTTGTATCGGTGATGTCGCCGTTGCATGAGTCATCGTCTTTGCAGTCGGGCATTCCATCTCCGTCGATATCACTCTGAAGCAGGATGCCATATATCTTTTGCACATTAGCGACATTAGCCACGCCGGCAATGGTGATGACCACCTCATCGTACTGTTTCTTCGGGTTCCACACATAGATGTTATGGTTCTTCGTTGTAATCACGTCAGCACCGATAACGCTCCAGTCTGTCTTGGTGTCACCGGTAGCCACGCCGTCGAGATAGGTTTCCACCTTCATCCATTTGCCTACTCCGACACCTATCGGGTCGAATCCCTTGCCATCAGCGCTTTTTTTCCCGAAGATACTCTGGTAGTTGTTGTTGTCCATGACGATGGCCAGCTGCTGACGGTAATCGGCGCGACGGCCAAGTTTCACAGCTATCTTAGTGCCGCCGCCTATCTGTGCCACATTGCCGAGCGTAACACCCGTTGAAAGGTCACCATCGATGAGGTAAGACAGATTGCCAATGCCTCCAGCTACAGTTACGGTGCTGAAGTTGCCGGTTAGATTGCCGTCGATGCTGGCACCGCTGGACTGTGACAGGTCAGTGGGTGATGATGGTATGGGTGCAGAGATGAGCGTAGGGTCGCAGCCTAACGGGTCGTCGCATCTCTCAATGTCGTCGCCAGCCTCATAGAAGGGATAGTAGAAGTCCTGCTCAGAGAGATTCACTCCCAAGGCTCCGTCATGATAGAGCGCTATCTGGTCGAAATCAATTTTCTCTGGTACGACGGCAGCAAGCTCCATCTTCTGCAATTTGTCGGAGCCTGCGACAGCAAGATTGAGCACGTTGGCCTGGTTGAGAGTAGAGCTGTGGACCTGTTCTCCAGCCTTGTAGAATACCATGCTGTAGCCATTGAGCAGGTTCACATTGAGGCCTGTACCCCTTGACTGCACTACGAAGCCTACCTTGATTTTTTTGTCATCGCCGATATTGAAAGTCTGCCGGAAGGTCTTAGCCTTGTCTTTCGTCTGAATGGCAACCACTCCGACATGCCCTCCTAACTCCAATCCGGCAACATACTTGGCATAGGTGTCTTTTTGACCATCAAGCAGGTTGTCGCTTCCGTCATCAAATTTCGATACCGAGATGACTGCCCCAGTCGGGGCAGGCATTTTTTCCGACATTTCAAATCCTTTGGCTGCGGAAATCACGTTCTCGCATCCCACGGGATTACTGCTCTGCCCCTGGTTCTTCACCACGGTAACATCATCGTAGCAACCGTCATCAGCCGTGGCACGGAAGACATATTTCGTACCGGCCTCACCCGTCATGCCCGTTACATGTCCATTGCTGTCGATTGTGGCACCACCCTCTATGGGGGTCCAGGTAACGTGTATTGCATTGTTATGATAGAGCTGGAGCGAGGTCTGGTCCTCACAAATGTTCATGTCGGGTGTCGGGTCGATGGCACAATGATGCTCTATGTCAGGTGCCGGAGCCACAAATGCATAGTTCAGCACCGTACCGCCCGCATTAACCTTTACACCCGTAAACTGTAAAGACACACTTGAGAATGGCTTTGTCGTGATGAAGGAGAA
>DLDC01000070.1:5985-6470 GCA_002480935.1 Prevotella sp. UBA7782
TTGATCAGATTCAACGACAGGATGCTCTGGTCCATCTGATAGCTGTCCATGACTTCTCCTTTCTTGTCGTATGTTTTTATGTAAATGCCTCCGCCAATTAAGTTCAGGTTTAACGCCGATCCGGCTTTACCTTTGAAGCCCACGACAGTTCCAGCCTTGAAGGATTCCCCTTCTTTCACAGATGTTTCAACCTTACGCGGAATAGAGCTTATTAACGTAATGATAGCTTCTGCAACTACGTTATCATTTATTATGTCTGCATTGACCAATTCCTGTCGGCCGGCGACGTCCTTTTCCTTCGTTAATCCATAATCCGAACAATAGTCGTCGAAGTCTTTCATGCTGCTGGTCACTGTGCCTGTTTCGTCCTTGTTGGTCAGCGTGTACGCAGCCACCTCACCCACGTATGCATAGTGTACGTCGATGGCTCCAATAAGATTTACGGAGACTCCTGCGTTGACAAGCCTTACCTCGTCGAACTCATC
>DLDC01000070.1:6575-7160 GCA_002480935.1 Prevotella sp. UBA7782
CCCTCGCAATAGAACTCTAAGGTGAATTTCTTTATCAGGTCGAGGCTCAAGACGCCTTTGCCACCTTCTTGTGCAATGCAGAACCCTGCCACCGTACCTGCGGCATAGTGATGGGTCATATCGCGCACGCTCGTAATAGGGCTATAGGTTACGCCGGCACTCAGCACGTTTTGGAAACTGGTGTAGTCGGAGAGGTCGTTATTAGTCATGTTGCCCAAGTCCTTAGGCCATGATGCAACACCGACGGTATTGAAGACATCGTTGGCCACACAGTTGCGTCCAACAAGCGCACGGCAATGTGGAAAGGCATAAACCAAATCCTTGTGCGCGTTTATCTCGCTCTTGACACCCGCCTCATCAGCCTTGCTCTTCTCATAGAGCAGTGTCTTCTTCACATCATAATAATGCTTGCCCGTCAGGTCGGCTTTGTCTGCCCAAGTCTGAAGGCTACAAAGCAGCATTACGATGATTACTGCAAAAGATAAAATCTTTCTCATTTCTCTGTCCTTTTTAATATTAGTCATCAAAAATACTGCTCTCATCAACAGGATTCTTGTCATTGTCTGTACCTACATATTCTGAGGC